>JACPAS010000108.1 GCA_016180665.1 Microcaldota archaeon | reverse complement strand
TTCCTGTTTTACAAGGCGCATTTTTTTTTCAATGCTTTCATAGTTTCTCACGCTTGTATATTATACTAACCACATTTTGTAGAATCGCAAGTTAATTCTTCTGCAGACTCGCCTAAGTAATCCGTAATTGAATCTGTGAATAATTTAAAGTGCCCTATAAAGGAATCGGTTTTACACAGTTCCTTGTTTTTGCATCCAGGCATTCCTAAAATTGGTTTTCCATTCTGATTGTTCGCCATTTCTTTATCTAACCTGCTCAAATCATCACTTAGTCCTGGAATTTCGTCACCGCCAATCCACCTTCCAAATGCAAATGATTCTATTCCAAATTCTTTACCTTTTAGGCTATAAGAGTCTTTGAAAAGGCGCTGTAGGTAAGATGGAGAATTTTCATTCTTTGCATAATAACCGCATGTTACAAAGTCTCTCATTGGTTCTATGTTATAGAATTTTGGATTTGCATTTAATTTTTTTGTTGGGTCGGAGTTTACTTCTTTTGGATCTGCATTAGTTACAAATAATAGCCTTACTTCTAGTTTTTCTTCTGGAAAATAGAGCTGCGGGATTCCAAGTTCAGAGAATTTTAAGTCTGGAACTACTACAAAGGGTTTATCTGTTGGATTTTTTAGGGATATAGATATCGGATCCTCACAATCTGATTCTGGGTCTAGAGCATTGAATGTTTCAGATTGTTTTGGTTTTTCCGGACCACAACCCTGCGATGTTTCAGGTGGGCTAGTAACTAAATAGGCGCCAAATTTATCATATTCAAAGCTATTGGTTATTTCATTAAATGTGCCCATTAAAATTGAGGATTCGTAATCTAACGGGTTAAGTTTGTAAACTTGATCTACTGGAACCACTCTTCCATAAAACCAGCCTTGTCCTTCTTTGGATTCATCATTGGAGTATAAATAAAGAGGTTCTGGAGAAGTTCCAACTGGCTTGTTTATTTTTGGGTCAATGTAATTCGGATTGAAGAAGAATTGTTTTTGTATTCCTTCACCACTAGCCAGATTATTATCTTTAGTGAAGCGTGCGAATGCCGGATCGTTTAGGCCCTGCACATCTAATTTTCCATTTAACTTAATTACTTTGTCTATTTTAACTGAGGTTGCTTTGTCTACTACTGAAAATGAAACAGTGAATGAATAATCAAAAGTTCTGTAATCTAACTGCTTTATTTTAAAGTCTGAGAAACTGTAAGAAGAAACGGTTAGACCCAGTGGATTTATTGTATCTTCGAGTGAGGTTTTCCAGGAGTCGAAATTTAAATCATTTTCATCTGTGTAGTAAATTTCCAGTGGAGGGATAACTTCTGAATCATCAAAGTTCGTACCTGAGGTAGTCCCTTCTTTTATTAATTCTTCCATTGCCAATGAGAAATATTTTGCTTCATCAGTTTCCGGGCCTTTTTTTAGTGGGTAATCTACTGTTTGGCTGTTCAATTCAGATAGTGCCCGGTACGCAGCAAGCTGACTGAATTTCTGAAGTTTTTCCTCAGATATTTGCTCTGCAACTATTTCCAGGTTTGAAAATTTAAATTTCTCTGCAAACTTTTTTTCTGATACATCGATTGATTTTGTGATCAGGCTGACTGAAGTTATGATGTATCCTAGAATAAGAAAGGTAATTAGAACGAAAAAGAAACCTTTTGAATTTTTATTTATCATATTATCACATTTTAGATATAGACAGTTAGTCGTATGAGGGTCATTCCGGAATCATCTTTATCATAGATTGGGATTGGAGGATTGCATTGAGTTACTTCTCCTTTGCAGGTAAGATAGCCGAATTGGTTTGGGGATTCCTGGAGTGCATTTTTTGGGTTTTTATAGTTGAAGACTAATGCGTACGAACTGGTTTTAAGTTTTCTGTACTTTTCATTCTTATTTCTGGCTGGGTTCGGACTGACCTTACTATGGTATTGTTCAACCCAATTATCATTAAGAGAATCATAAGTCTCCAGATAATAGCCAAATTGGTATGGGATTAATGGATCTAAATAAGTTTCAATTGCTGCATAGTTTTCATTAAGAACAATATAATCTAGTTTGGAAATACCTTCATTTCCAGGCATTTCGCTTAGAGAAAGTGCAGCCAGTGAATCCTTCGCCAAGTAATGTGCTTGCATTAATCCTGAGTAGTGACCATAAGAAATGCTTGAAAAGAAGATTAGTGTGTAGATTGCCAGAAGTGCTAATGTAAATGCTACAAATGCATCTAGAGAGAAGATAAAACCTTTACTTTTAGAGTGGATCATTGATAAATTGTAGCCGGTTATGCTTTAAAAACTTGGCGAATGTAGATTACTTATTAAATTTAAATATATTTGAATATAAGTTAACTATGACAGGAAGGAGAAAAAGTGGAGTGGTGATTAACATAGGGGATAGAACTGGTAGTCCGAAAATACAAAGACCTCCAAAGGTTGATGAAAAATTGGAAGTTGTTAGTAGAACTGAGGTTGTAGAAAGACTTAAATCTTTGGGAAATGGCTGGGGTGACTTAGTGGAAAGAAAACTCGGTCTTCCGAAGGGGAATCTTTATAGGGGGAAAACTGAAAATTCTGAATTTTATTTAGATGTTAAGGATAGTTCGAAAATTATTGAAGTGCTGCAATGGGTATTGGTTGGAGGAGAAACACCTGCTTCGTGGCCCGGATATGCAATAGCACTTCATGAAACAGCAAATTCGGTTTATGTTATTCTAATTGATGGTAGAAAAGGAATAGTAGTACGTGAGATGGTTTCATCAATCCAAAATAGTGGGATGCAAGGCTGGTTAGAAGTAGGGGCAGCCATTGATGCTGCAGTTACTGAGACTTTAAAGGAACAGAATAGGGGAAGAATAGTAGTAAATAATGGAGGAATAACTGTAGTTTAGAGTGATTATTTTTTTCCTGCACCAACTGCTTTCCCAGGTTGAGTTGCCCTGGTATTTGGATTTCGTTCTAATGCTTTTGTAGTTTCTTGTTGAACACCATTCCAAATCGTATCAACTGGTATTTGATTTAAAGCTCTGAATGAGTCTATGGCTTCAGGTGCATTTAAATGCGATCTGCCGTCTGGTGTATTTACTGGTTGATGGGGACGACCATTAAATGGACCTTCTAATAAAATTGCGGGTTTACTGGGAGATGCAGCGTTTACTGCTGCTATTTTTGATTCTGACATGGTGTGACCAATACCAACAGGATTTCCATTATGTTCTGTTAAAAGTTTTGGAACTTGTTGGGAGAAAGCAGGAGTGTTTCCAACTTCTCTCTGCCATCTTCTAGCTCCTTCTTTCATGTGAGGATATACGGAATTGGCAACATCCTGAACTGTCCGCCCAGATCTAGTTGCTGAACCGCTAATAATTCTTCTTAGGTCTTCTCCACCGTATCTTCTATATAAACTTGAAAAATCGTATTGACCATCTGGGCCTTTTTTTGCCAAGAAATGGCCACCACTGTCTGTATCTATACGACCAACTTTAAGAATTGCTGGACTACCTCCAACTGTAAAAACTTTATGGCCCTTTCTAGTTAGAAATGCTGCATCTGCTTCTGAAATCTTAAGTAACATTGCAAATGCATTTCCTTCATGCGCATCCCAGAGACCGGATCTTACGAAACCAGTTTGAGCATAACCAAGTTCCTCCCAAAATAAAGCAGAATTATCAGTTACTGCTTTGTCCAATTGCTTGTTATATTTAATGTGATCAATAGGCGCAGCTGTGATTGTTGAGACAGGCATGCTTTTTCCTTCAACAGTAATATTTCCTTTAAAGTCACCTATGTTTTGTATAAGACCGTACAATCGAGAATCTCCTGATGACGTTTTAAAGGTGAGTGATTTACCACCTACTTCAGTAAAAATTTGAGGTGCAGGTATGCCTGCAGCTTTGGATAGTTCTGATCCCAAGTGATCGGCTCTAAGATCCTGAGCTTTCGCAAATAAAGTTGTATCTCCTCTTGGAGTTTTTATAGTTACCTCATAAGCCCCAACAAGGCCATTCATGTATTTTATGTTAGTTACTTTACTGCCTGGAGAAATTCCTGGAGCTTTAAGGGCATTGGCAACTAAGTTGCCGGAGCCTAACATGTTATATAGATTTGAAAACGCATTTGTGTAATGGGCTGGAGAGAGCTCTGGATTTAAATTAAGCTTAACTCCTAGTTTGCTACCAACTGCCTGAAGTGCAAGTTCGCGTGCAGTTTTAAGATCTGGTGCAGATTTATAGATAGAAGAAAGAAGACCTTCCGTAATGCCAAGAGATTTTTCAAGAGCAGGCATTGCACGAAGTTCATCTAAGCGTGCTGCAATATCATGATGACCTTCTGATCTTAATTTTTGAATTACATCGCTTTGTTGTTTTGACGATTGTTCCAAAAATTCAGCAGGTCTAACTGTTTTTTCAGGTGACTTTGAGACTTCTTTAGGAGCAGATTTCGGAGTTGGTTTTGAAGGAGTAGTTTTAGGAGGTGCAGTCTTAAGTGGAGCGGTTGTTTTTATAGCTGGACCGGTTGGTTTCTGAGATGTGCCCATAGTAGGAGCCACTTCAGTTGGGAGGATCTTTGTAACTCCCGGTCTAGTAACCCCGGGCTGAGTAACGCCAGGTTGAGTAGGTTCTGGTTTTTTTGTTGGCAATATTTTTGTTGGACCAGGAGTTGTGGGTTTAGTAGTCTCAGATGATTTGGGTTCTGCTGTTGTTGGTTGAGATTCAGTTGGTTTTTGTGCTGACGCTTGAGGTGCAACTGTTGTTGCTGCTGCAAGCTTCGCAATCACTGGCCCTGGAGATTTTAGAATTTGACGAGCGTAAGCACGTAAACCAACATCAGCAGCATTGTCCCTGATATTTTCTAATTCTTTTTGTGCTGCATCTTTTCTTTTTGGTTCTGTCCTATAGACTTGTTCTAAATAACCTAAAGCCTGTTTTGCAGTAGCCCGATTTCCGACGCTTCCGATTGGTGCATCTTCATTTGGTGCTTTAATTAATGCTTCTCCAATTTGTTCAACAGGCATTTCTCTGTATAATCTACCTTTTATGTTGCCGCCCATTGAACCCATTTGGCCAACATTAACCGGTTCGAGTCTTGGAGCAAATTCTTTTGGCATAACCACTGGTCTTGCTGCTTTAAGTTCAGTTATAATTGATACTACTTTTGCTATTTCTGCTGGGGAATTTTTTATTCCCTTAACCCCCAACCCAAGAAAAACACCACTGGTAAATAAATTGGTAATATTATCAGCTGTCCATCCGTACTTAAATCCATGAGCAGTTGACTTAACTGCGCCAACAGCCCCTTCCCCAAATAGATATGCACCGGAAAAACTTGAAGTAAGCTCAAATCCCAACATGATTTTTTGAGAAGTTAACGCAGACCCAAGATCAAGCTGTGCTCCCCGAGCCATTAATGCTGCAGTCCTGGCAGTATTAACAATTTTGAATACAGTACCTCCAAGACCTGCTAACCCCGCAACAGCCATTGCAACTCCGCTAAAAGACACTTGTCCGGTGGTCGCATACTCTTTTGTTAGGTCCATTGCACCTCTTGCAGCAAAATAAGCACTTCCAAAACCGATTGTGTATGGAGTCGGATGAAGAGTCATCATAGCAATAACTGCAAAGTCACCTACTGGCTCCTGGATTTTTTCCCAAATACCAGTGCCTGCAATTTTATCCATGTAGCTGTTGAAATATTCTCCAACAACACTTCCGACTTCTTCAGTTAACATTTTATTTTTAGTAATTGCCAGATTCATTCTTCTTTGTATGACGCCAATGTCAAAAAGATAACTTTTTTCAGCTTCAGCTCTTGTTACGCTACCGGTTATGAATGCAGAGGATCTGGAGCTAGGATTAGTATATATTTCATCTATTGCTTGAAGGACGCTTCTTAAAGCAATTTTTAATTCTTCATATTCTTTATTTAACTTAGATGCTGCGTTATCAGGTAAAAGAAGTTTATCCCGAGTGGTCGGACGATTTTGGCTATCTAAAACTGGAACTTTCATTTCAGTAGTCATTTTCCTTTGTTGTTCTATGCTTTCTATTAGAAAATTTAGATAGCCTCTTATCTGGGCAAGTTTTTTTGGATCGTGAAGTGCTTGCTCATTCAAAAATGAATCATCCTTGAAAATGCTTGTCCATGCAATTGCATCTGCTGCTTTCCAAATTGCCTCCATTCTCTTTGGAAATGTAAGAACTGCCCCAACCAGAGCACAGTTAGACTGATCAATTACTAGTTTACCTGTTTCTTTGTCTTCTTGAAAACGTGTAAGAACAGATTCCTGCAGGATTGACCTGAATGAACGGATTTGCATTGTTACGTCTCGTTCTACCTCTTCAAGTGCTTTAATTATTCCTTTTTTAGCAGATTCGTCCTCTTCCATTAGTCTTACAACTGCACGCCTTTTACGAAGTTGTTCGTAGGTAAAGCTTACTACGGACTCAGATTTGTCTTTTGCAGCAACTACCTCAGCTGCAACTTTGCTTAGTACGGTTAGGTTTTCACATGAAATAAAAAATTTCTGAGCCTGATAATCCGCTTGTTTTAAGGTTGATTCGGTTTGGACTTTGGCAACTGTGACTAGAGCGTATTCTTCAAATTGTTTGTAATTAGTTCTTGCTTTCTCCAAAGTTTCTTTTAAGAATTGGCGGTCTTTTTCATGCAGTTTTGGGTTATTAAGAAGAGGAGTTAATTCTTTTTCCAGTTTGCCTAAAGCCTGTTTTGCTTTGATTGTCTGATCAACTAGAGAATGAAAAAAATTAGCTGCCAGAATCGCATCTGGGTTTGTTTTGGCAAGTTCACCTAAAGTTCTGCTTAGGGCTGCCGGAACATCTTGGAATTGGGGTGGAAAATTTGCTGCATAAAAACGAGGTATGTCAAGTTGCATATTAACTACGGCAGTACGCCCTGCTTTGTATAAATTTTCTTCCTCCTTGGACATTATTACTGAGGGACCGCCCATTCATTCAACACCTATAAACTTAGTTATAGATAGTGGGGTTTTTAAGTAGAATGGATTTGAGCTAAGAACCATACATTTTCCCCCTCTCAATTATGTCTATTATTATATTCATCAAATCTTTTCCTTTTATATGACCTAATCCACCGTTCATGCAGCTAATTTCATCGAATTTTTGGACGGAGTCTGATCTTTCACCTTTTCCATAAATTAAAATTGGAACTTCATGGCCAGAATGGTTTTTTCTAATGCACGGAGTAGAATGATCTCCAGTAATTATTACGTATGCTCCGGAATTCATAAGAACTGGAAGTAGTTCCCGATCAATTCTTTCCAACATCGCCTTCTTTCCTTCAAAATTTCCATCATGGCCAAAACTATCGCAGGCCTTAACATGCAGAAAAACCAGATCATGGGATTTTAAAGCTTGAAGGACTGCTTGTCCTTTTGCTTTTAGATTTGTGTCTTTGGTTGCTGTTGCCCCTGGAACTGCGACCACGTTCATTCCAACATATTTTGCAATTCCTTTGTAGAGTGCTCCGCCAGCAACACAAGCTACGCTTATTCCAAATTTTTCTTGAATTGTTGGAACGGTTTTGAATTGACCGGCTCCGCGTAAAAGGACAATATTTGCTGGAGGAAGCTTTTGCTCTGTTCGTTTTTTATTAAGTGAATTTCCATTTAACTTTTTGTAAACCTCTTTTGTGAATTTATTTAGAATTTCTGCGGTTTTTTTAGCTGAGGAGGATTTAGTTAAAGATTTTGAATTCAAAACTGAGCCTGAACCGTGCGGATCAGTATCTGAGATTTCATGGGAAAGGTTTTTTCCACGAAGAACTAATGCTCCACGGTGCTCTACTGAAGATTTGAATAGAACTTCAATTGCATCAATTTTCATGTTTACTTCTTTTTCTAAAGATTTGGCGGAGTTCGTGTCTATCCTTCCGGCTCTTCGGTCTAAAATCTCAAATTTGGGATTGACTGTTGCAAAGTTCGCACGAAAAGCGATGTCTCCTTCTTTTAATTCGATTCCTAAACCTAAGGCTTCTAATGGACCCCTTCCTGGGTAGAATCCGTGTGGATCATAACCGAAAATTTGTAAATGGCTAACATCACTTCCTGGAGTTATTCCCCGGTCGATTGTGCTCATAAGACCGGTTATTCCACCTGAAGCAAGTTTGTCGAAATTTGGGAGGTTTGCGTTTTGAAGAGGCGTAGGCGGCAAATCGCCTAAGCCGTCAATTATGAAGAGAACTGCTTTTTTATTATTTAAATTGGGAGCCATGGTTGGATTTCCATAGCAATCTTATTAAATTCTTACTTTCAATAGATTGTTCCAAATCTAATTTTTTGGCGTTCTCGGTTAATAGAATAATTAATCGGGAGATGTGAACAAGGTTCACGGGATCTAATATGAACAATGTTGACCTGACTTCTCTAGTTGTATTATTCAACGATTTCTTTACTTCAGTCCATAAAAGAAAAATCGATGAACTGCTTGGTATTTACCCAACAAGAAAAAGCTTGTATGTTAGTTATAGGGAGTTAGAAACATTTGATCCTGAGTTAGCAGATAAACTTATTTCCAATCCGGAAGTTTTACTAGAGGCTGCTGAACAATCAATAAGAGAGATGAATTTTACTTTGCCAGGCGGAGAAGAGTTTGCACCTCATGTAAGATTTATTAATTTGCCAATGGGCGAGAATCTTCTAATTGAACAATTAGCTTCCAAAAATATCAATGAACTAGTTTCTTTTAAAGGTGTCGTAACAAAACGCGCAGAGGTTATGCACCGTGTTAAGATTGCTTATTACAAATGCGAAGTGTGTGATACGGAAACCAGGGTCGTAGTTACAAAAAATTTTGTCCAGCCAAAAAGATGTGAATCCTGTAAAAAATTAGCATTGAAACATATTGAAGAATCGAGCAAGTATATAGATGTGCAACGGGCCGAGGTACAGGAATTGCTTGAAAGGGTCAAGGGCGGAAGTCCAACAGCAAAAATTGAGCTATTAATGGAAGATGATTTGGTTAACACCATTGTTCCTGGGGAGAATGTAGAAATTGCTGGAATTATGAGATTACGTCCGCCATTGAAAATCAGAAATAGAAATGAATTAATTTATACAAGATATATTGAAATTAATAGCATTGTTAGTTTGAAGAGGGATTTTGAAGAGATTGAGATTTCAAAAGAAGATGAGAAGAGAATTCTCGAACTTTCAAAAGATCCTAATATAGAAAAATTAGTCTTAGATTCAGTGGTTCCTGGAATTTATGGCCATGAAGAAGTTAAACGCGCGTTAATGCTTCAACTGTTTGGAGGAACAAAAGGAAAAACCATGCAAGGAGGCGCACAATTAAGAGATGATATTCATTTACTGCTGATAGGCGATCCTGGTTTAGCTAAATGTGTAAGCAAAGATTCTGAAATTATTTTGAATGATGGATCTATTTTGGGTATAGACCAGATAGTTGAAGAAGTTCTTGCTAAAGGTAAAAGGAATGATCCGGAAGGATATTATGGATTCTCTAATCACGATTTATTAACAATGGATCCTGATGGGAAAATTGATGAGAATAAGTCTACTGTATTCTGGAAGTTGAAGGCTCCGGCATATTTATATAGATTCGAAATGGCAAGTGGCAAGACTGCTGAAGTAACGCCAACACATCCGTTGTTTACTACTGAAGATGGACTTATAATGCCTAAAAAAGCTGAGGAGCTGGAAATAGGTGAATTTATTGCAACTCCACATATATTAAACATAAAAGGGAAATTACAAGAAATACCTAAGGTTAAACACGGTAAGGCAAATGCAAACCAACTAAAACTGCCTAAATATTTAAACCCTGATTTTGCAAGGCTCTTGGGGTATCTTACTGGAGATGGATATGTAAGGAGAACAACATCTTATGAGATAAGCCTAACTAATAGTGAAACTGAATTAATTGAAGATTTTAAGAGGATTACTATAATGTTTGGGCTTAATCACTATGTAAAGAAAAACGGAATTGCATACTATATATCAGTATTTTCTGTAGATTTGGGCAGAATACTGGAAAAGATGGGGTTGGTTAATAATTCATTTAATAAAAAAGTTCCTTTGGAAATAATGAAAAGTCCTGATTATGTGCTAAAAGAATTCATAAAGGCATATTTTGATTGTGAGGCACACGTATCAAAAGACGGAATAGCCGTAACTTCAGCAAGTGAAAAATTGTTAAAACAAGTTCAGATTTTACTGCTACGCTTTGGAATAATATCCCAGTTACATCCTAACTACTGTAGAGCTACAAATGCAAAGAATCATAAAAAGACTAAGTATTACAGATTAGTGACGTGTGGAGAAAATGCTAAAAGATATTTCAAAAAAATTGGATTTAATGCAAAGTATAAACAAAAAAGGATTAAATTAATACCTAGAAATTCCAATACAAACATAGATGTAGTTCCTGGATTATCAGCACTTTTAAAAGATTTAAGAAAAACATTGGGTCTAAGTCAATTTGAATGCGGAATACCAAGATCTACATATCAGCATTATGAAAGAGGGGATAGAAAACCATCTTATCAATCACTTAAGAAAGTAATAGGGGGATTTAAGAAAAAAACTAAAAATCAAAAAGTAATGCTAACTTTATTAGAAAAGATAGCAAATGCAGATATTTTCTGGGACAGGATAGTAAAAAAAGAAAAGATTAAACCAGAGTCAGAATGGGTTTATGACTTACAGGTAGATTCAGTTCATAATTTTGTTGCGAATGGAGTTTTTGTACACAATAGCAGGTTCGTTCAGGGGATTACAGCTTTAGCCCCAAAAAGTATTTATGTTAGTGGAAAAAGTACAACTGGGGTTGGGCTTACAATTAGTGCTGAAAAGGACGAACTTGGAGACGGCGGCTGGACATTAAAGGCCGGAGCGCTGGTTCTTGCTAGTGGCGGACTTGCTGGGATTGATGAGTTTGATAAGATTGAGGAGGAAGATCGCGCTGCATTGCACGAAGTAATGGAATCAGGTTCTGTTTCTGTAGCTAAGGCTGGGATTGTTGCAAAATTCAGAGCAAAGAGCGCCATAGTTGCCGCTGCCAATCCTAAATATGGACGGTTCGATCAAAATAAAAATTTGGCTGAGCAGTTTGATGTTCCGCCTACTTTATTATCTAGATTTGATTTGATTTTTCCAATTGTTGATGTTTTGGATGCTGAAAAAGATGCAAAATTAGCGCAGCATATTCTTGATTCGCATATGGGAAAAGACAATATTAAAGAAGAGGTATTAATTGATAGAGATCTTCTTAGAAAATATGTTGCATATGCACGTAGAAATATATATCCAAAACTAACTAATGAGGCAACAGAGAAAATAAAAGAGTTTTATGTTGATTTAAGAAAACTTGGAAAGGATATAGGCTCTGTAACTATTACTCCTAGGTATTTAGAAGGGCTAGTTAGAATGGCTGAGGCTAATGCCAAGGTTAGACTTAGCCAGGTTGTTGAAGAGAGAGACGCAGAGATTGCTGTTGGACTCTTAGAGTATGTAATGAAGAAAGTAATGACAGATAAGGTTACCGGGATGTTAGATGTGGACACTGTTGCAACTGGAAAGCCTAAATCTGAACGGGATAAGTTACAGAAAGTAGATATCATAATTGAAATAATTAAGGATCACTTGAAGAGAGAGGATAGCGCAGAAGTTGAGAAAGTTATTAGTGATGCTGCAGCTTATGAGATTGATGCATCAAGTGCTGAGAAAATAATATTGGAATTACTTAAGAAAGGAGATATTTACGAGAAGGAACATGGACATGTTAGATTGGTTGGAGATAGAAGATAGGTTAGAATTTAATAAATTAGTGTTTAAATTAATACATGAACTTAATTGCTAGAATTGTTTTGCTTTTTTTAGCTGCACAGATTCTTGGGCTTTACACTGGTTTTACTTTATTGCTTGATGCGCAGGACAACCCGTATGTGGAAAATTTGTATATCACTAGTGATAAAGAGGATGCTGGGAATGCATTAATATTTTTTATTTATATTTTAGTTTCTGCTGGATTGATAATTTTCCTAATAAGGTACATCAAAAGTGAATGGGTTTTTAGGATAATGGAATTTTTTATGGTTTCTGTTTCTTCTTCTATTGTTTTGTACGCAATTGCCAGAATTTGGTTTGGGTTTGATTTGAGTATGGAAATTGGAGTTGCTGGGGGGTTATTGGTCGCACTTCTAAAATTTTTCAAACAAAAGGCAAAGAATTTGGCTGCTGTTTTGGCCACTGCAGGAGTCGGAGCTATTTTTGGCAGTTCACTTGGAATTTATGTTTCACTTTTGTTTTTAGTTTTACTTTCTGTTTATGATTATGTTGCGGTTTTTAAAACTAAACACATGGTTGAATTGGCCAATTATATGGTGAAAAAGGATTTGGCTTTTACGATTACTGCTAAGAGGTATGTTCCGGAAGCAAAGAAGGAGAGTAGAATTGATTTAGGAACTGGCGATTTAATTGGCCCTATATTTGTTGCAGTTTCTTCTTTTGAATTAGGGCATTATGCTCCGATTTTTGTTTTAGTTGGGTCAACTGTTACGTTATTTGTGTTTTTGAAATTAGCTTTGAAAGGAAAGGTTGTTCTGCCCGCTTTACCTCCTTTAGCTGCTGGGTGTATTATTTCTTTGCTGGTTTGGTATTTGGTGGTTTTGACAGGAGTTATTTAAACTTTTTTTATTTAATTATAGGAAGATGGCAAGACTAGAAAGGGAAAGCTTGGGTAGACCATCGAAAGATGGTCAGACAATTGGCGGATGTAATGTATTTCTTACTGAATCAATAGGAAGATCTGCTCTTGTGGAGAGTATAACTCACAGAATGGATGTGGAAAAACCACCAATTCTTGAAACTGCCTGTGGAGCACAGAGT
>JACPAS010000059.1 GCA_016180665.1 Microcaldota archaeon | reverse complement strand
TTTCTTCCCATTTCAATTCATCCCTTCTTTTTCTTCTATCAGTATAACAAATTCCACAGTTCATCTGACATTCACCAGTCAAATTTAAGGCAAAAATCAGCAAACTCTTATTCTTCTCAGCCATTCTTTCTAAAGTCTCCAAAGGCAAATTTCTAATCTCTTCAAATTGTGCTTTCAAAAATGCCCTTTCTCCACATTCTCCAGCCATTAACTCTTCCATGAATTCCCTTCCATCCTCTCCATACAATTTAACTAATCCATAAAGCCTGCAAACCATATCTGCAAATACCGCTTCTTTTTTCTCCTCCTCGGTAAATATAACCGAAGGTAACAATCGTTCATTCCAGCCAAAGTGTTCATCCATCAGGATCACCCTGCTTTTTTGCAACAACAATCCAAAATGGTGTATTCCGCACTACACTCACAATTGTTTCAAGCTCCCAAGCATGTTTAAGAGACTCAATTTTCATACGCGTATTTCCGAATAATTCCCTAATATCCGACCTGTCGAAAAATATCTGTAGTCTTCCATCATCCAGCTCGAAAATATTTTTTGCGATCCTTTCTCCCTTTCCAAAATCAGGATCCTTAGTAGATAATAATGATAAAATCACCCTTCCTCCAAGGTTTAGCCAATACTCAAAATATCCGAACACAAATTCTCTAACAGCATTCCATTCAGCCAGGTGTAAACAAAAATTACTGAACACTCCATCAAATTTTTCCCCTCTAATTGATGTTGGTAGACTATGAATATCCCCCTCTAATAACCTAAGATTGCTTAGGTTTGCATGGTCTGCGGCTAAGATCCCCATTTTTGTAGCAACGGAAGAAATATCAAGAGAAACAACCTCAATTCCATTTTTTGCAAAGAAAATCCCATTTCTTCCATAACCACCACCTAATTCTAGCACTTTTTGTCCTCTTTCAAACCATCTATTAAGCACAGTCCATTTTGCAAGATGACTCGGGGCGGTACCGTATATAAATCCATTAGTTCTGTATCTCCCATCCCAGTAGTCCCTTACATTTGTTTTCATATGGCCAAATGTGTTTTTTTAAATATTTTAAATTTCTGATTAAATTTTCCTACAAAATTAGAAAAGATTTTTAAATAGTTAAGTAGAATGTAGTAATCATCCTCAATTTGAACCGCAATTTAATCGGGCAAGGTGGGTATCCTCCCCTACCTCCCATGAACCAACCAACAAAAGCTGTTTCTATTGAGAGTTGGAACAATGGTCGACCAGCCAGAAAAACTAGATAAGCTAGACATGCAAATTCTGCACCAGTTAGATATAGATGGATTTCAATCTCTTTCGCAAATAGGAAAAAAACTAAAGACCGGCAGAGACGTAATGCACTATCGAGTAAAACGTCTAGAAGAAAGAGGAGTAATAAAAAAATACATTTCAATTCTGGATTATGGAAAAATCGGCTACTTTCTTGCTGCTTTGTACTTAAAATTCCGGCATACCAATCCAGATTTAGAAAAAGAAATAATTGAATACTACAAATCGCGACCAGAAGTCTGGTGGCTAGACGGAATGGAAGGCCAGTATGATCTTGCCGTGGGTTGGTTTGCAAAAGACGTCCCAGCTCTAAAAAAACTTCAGCGGGACCTGATGAACAATTATCGAAAGCATATCCAGGAATACAAATTCCGTTTTTTCAATAATTTTTACCATTTCAAAAGAAATTATTTATCTGAAAAAGTCCAGCCATCAGAATTCGATGTAATTGCAGCAGAAAATAAGAAAATAACAGATGAAACTGATGATTCAATTTTAAAAATTCTTTCAGAAAATGCAAGAATGCCATATGTTGAAATAGCCAATCAACTAAATCTCTCAGCTGCCCAGGTCCATTATCGAATAAAAGAACTAAAACGAAAACGCGTCATCCTAGGCGCCAGACCTCAGTTAGATCTAAAAAAACTAGGCTATGACTGGTACAAATTAGATATTTATTTAGATGATTATTCAGTTTATGACCAGCTAATAAAGTTTGTTTCTACTCATCCAAACGTAATTTATGCATACGATGTTTTTGGTGGTGCAGATCTTGAACTAGACCTAGAAGTAAAAAACTACGAAGAATTCAAACAATTAGAAGACTCAATAAAATCAAAATTCTCAAAATCAATAGAAAAAACAGACTTTATTATTTTTACAAAAGAACATAAATTAGTTTATTTCCCGCAAATCTAGTTACTCTCCTATCAAAGCCTCAATTTCTTGCCTTTTTGCGAAATTCAGGTACCATTGTCTGTCGTGTCCGGAAGGCCGCATTACTAAAAACTCCTGCTTTCTAAGTTCCATGGCAACATCAACAACAAATCCACGTAAATGAGGGGGAAAACCTTTAGGTAAATTACTTTCAGACACATGCCCCTTACCCCAGCACCCAAGGTTATAAAGTTTTTTCAGTAAGACCTTTCGTATAAGATTGAAATTATCTTCGTTAAGTTTCACGCTCTGCACCTGATGTATAATTCTTATACATTAAATGCATAAATATTTAAATATCTTCCTGCTAATCAATCTTGATCAATATGGAAAAAACAAAATCAATATTTATTGAAACATTTGGCGAATCCCCAACTACTAAAGTAT
>JACPAS010000058.1 GCA_016180665.1 Microcaldota archaeon | reverse complement strand
CCGAGAAGTGTAACGAATGAATTGCTTATCCAGTCTTCCGCCTCCAATATCGCTCCACCAAGTCCATTCCTAGTATGCTGATTCAAATACGCAACGTCAACATTAAAGTCACTTCCATTGCCAAGGTAATCTATTATTCCACCTTTCTGATGGCCAACTACTACGAATATCTTTTTTATCTCGCTTTGAGAGAGGTTTTCAATGCAATATTCTATCACTGGTTTGCCCATTATAGGATAAAGCTCCTTTGGAACTGATTTTGAAAATGGGTATAGTCTGCTTCCAGATCCTGCAGCGGGTATTAATCCAACTATTTCATATTCCTTTACCAACAAATCCCCTCGTAAATCTTAGCTTCCCTTGCTTTTTTAATATTTCTTCCATCAATTACTGTTTTATTCTTATAATTCAAATGCTTAAATTCTTCCCATTCAGTCAAAATCAGAACAGCATCTGCTTCTAAGACTTCTTTAGCATTCTTGCAGTATTTTATTTGTGAGTAATGCTCCTGGAATCTATTCATAGCCTTTGGATCATATACCTCTACGGTTGCACCTTCTTCAATAAGCATTTTTACAACTTTTAAAGATGGTGCTTCTCTTATATCGTCTGTATCCGGCTTAAAAGCAAGACCAAGAACCCCAATTCGTTTTCCACTCAATTTAGGCAAATGGTTCTTAAGTAACTCAATCATTTTGAACGGTTGACTTTCATTTAAGACAATTACGTTCTCCAGCAATTTTGGTTTATATCCTGCTTTCTTTGCAGAAGCAACTAGGGATTTAACATCTTTTGGGAAACAACTTCCTCCGAACCCAGCACCTGCGTTTAGAAACTCTCTGCCTATTCTTTTATCTGTTCCAATTGCATCCATAACTTCGTAAACATCGACGCCTAATTTTTTGCAGACATTTCCTATTTCATTTGAAAAAGAAATTTTAGTGGCTAAAAAACTGTTGTTTGCATATTTTATTAGTTCGGCAGTCTTTGGGTCTGTTAGAACTCTTTTGCCTTTGATATCTTTAAATAGCTCTTCCAAAAGTACCTTATCCTTTTCGTTCTTAAATCCAATTACTATCTTATCTCCATTATAGAAATCTTCAATTGCTTTTCCTTCTCTTAGAAATTCAGGGGTTGAAGCAATTCCGAAATCTTTACCAGCCTTTTTACCAGACACATCCTCAATAATTTTAAGAACCAGGTCATTCGTTCCAACTGGTACAGTGCTTTTTATGCAGATTAATAAGTAACCATTTTTTCCCTTTAGCGAATGTGCAACCTCTTCGGCAGCTTTTTTTACATAGGTCAAATCTGTTGAGCCGTCTTCTCTCGCAGGAGTTCCAACGCATAGAAAAATAATATCAGAATTCTCTACTACTTCCTTATTCGAATCAGTTGCTTTGAGTCTTTTATCAGTTAAAACCTTAGCAAGCAGCTGTTCAAGTCCATTCTCAAAAATTGGAGGTTTTCCATTATTTATCATTTCCACTGTTTTCTTGTTTACGTCCATACAACTAATCTTGTGGCCAAGCTCAGCTAAGCAACACCCAGTAACCAAGCCAACGTATCCACTGCCTACTATGCCTATCTTCATAAGTAAACTATTGAAAAGAGGGACTTAAAAATGTTTTATTAACTATATAATTCCATGAAAGAACCATTAGTTTGCATTATCCTTCTAAATATGAATGGCAGAAAATGGCTTGAGCTCTGTCTGGGGACTATTAGTCGAACTTCCTATAAAAATTACAAAATAATTCTCACAGATAACGGAAGTATTGATGATTCTGTCGAGTACGCTAAAACCAACTATCCAGACGTGGACGTTCTTGCTCTTGGAAAGAACTTTGGTTTTGCAGGTGGAAACAATCGTGGAACCAAATATGCGTTAGAGAAATACAAACCCAGGTATATCCTTCTTTTGAACAACGATATTGAGATAAAACAGCTTGAATGGCTAAGTAAAATGGTCGAATTAGCAGAATCTGATGAAAAAATCGGTATAGTTGGCTGCAAACTTTTCTTTCCAAGTGGAAAAATTCAGCATGCAGGTGGATTCGTCCATCCTATACAAATAACCGGACACTTTGGAACAAACGAAGAAGACAAAGGCCAGTATGATTATACAAAAGATGTGGATTACGTTACTGGTGCATGCTTCTTAATTAAAAATACTTTAATAGAAAAAATCGGCCTTTTGGATGAGGGGTATTCTCCAATCTACTTCGAAGAGACCGATTATTGTTTAACTGCAAAGAAAAGTGGTTTTCGAATAGTTTATACTGGTACTGCTTATTTGATTCACCATACAAGTGCTACTACGAAAACTGAAACAAATGAGAACCGTTATTATATCTGGGAGAAGAACCGATTACGTTTTATAATGAGAAATTTCCCAATTCTATGGAAATTCCCTGCCTTAAGTAAATCTATGTTGAATATTTTCGTGCAAAAAGGAGATTCGGGTTTAGTTTTTTCTCGACCGCGGCCCAGATCCGTTCCGCCACCACATCACGCGGCGCGCGGCCGTCGACCACGACAACCCGCTTGGGCTCTTTTTCGGCCAGCACCAGATAGGCCTTGCGCAATTTCTCATGATACTCGACCGACTCCGCCTCGAAGCGGTCGGGCC
>JACPAS010000057.1 GCA_016180665.1 Microcaldota archaeon | reverse complement strand
ATTGCTATTAGATCTAAATGAA
The DNA here is from genome assembly GCA_016180665.1 of Microcaldota archaeon. Classification (GTDB taxonomy): domain Archaea; phylum Micrarchaeota; class Micrarchaeia; order Anstonellales; family Bilamarchaeaceae; genus JACPAS01. The sequence goes on along the minus strand of JACPAS010000057.1, from coordinate 2,615 downwards.
GAAACCCAAAAAATTATGAAAGAGCAGCCGCGCAAATTTGATCTATTTCATAAGTTTTTATTTCTATTTTCACGTTTTTCATTTTTTCTCGGCCTTTTGCTAGTCCTGTCTTTAGTTCCATTATTTATATCAAGTATTGGCCATAACACAAGTTCTGCAAATTCACTTGAAAAGTATCAAATTTCAAATGTAGATATAACTGTTACGATTTGGAGCGCTATTATGAACGCAGATCTAATCTTTCCTTTCCAATTGTATGCAATATTATCTATATATTTATGGATTTATGCCATATCTGAATCTGGAACTAATTGTAAGTAGTATTTATAATATTTCTATTCGATTTTACCCTATATGGAACTAGATATTCAGAGATGGATAAAAAAAGCAGAAAGCGACCTGGACACTGCCAAATATAATTTTGATGGTGAAAGATACGATGCTGCCGCTTTCTATTCACAGCAGGCAGCAGAGAAAGCCCTGAAAGCAATTTACATTAAGAAACTCAACTCACTTTTAAAAGTTCACGATTTAGTCCAACTAGCTAGAAAGATAAATGCACCAGAAAAAATAATTGAAGTGTGTAAATTCCTCACATCGTTCTATATTGAAACAAGATATCCTGGGTTAGCTCTGGATATTAATGAAGAAGAAGCTTCAGATGCTTTGAAGGATAGTAAAATGGTGATTGAATGGGTAAAAAAGACTCTTTAATAAAAATGCTTTCACAGTTTAAAAAATCAGTGTCTTCAGTTCTTCCAATAGAAGAAATGATTCTTTTTGGCTCTTTCGCCAGAGGGGATTACAAAAAAGACAGTGATGTGGACCTCATAGTAGTCTCACCAAAGTTCAAGCAAGTACTTTTTAGCAGGAGAAATTCAAAACTTTATGATCATTGGGTGTTAGATTACCCAGTGGACTTCCTATGCTTTTCGCCAGAGGAATTCAAAAAACTAAAAAAACAGGTTTCAATAGTTAGCATGGCAATAAAAGAGGGCGTAGAGATAAACTGATGTGATTATATGATAGACATTCATCTTCTTAGAAAAAATCAAAAATTAGTTTTAGATTCACTCAAGCATCGTAATCAACCCCTGGATGGAGTTAAAAAAATTCTGATTTTAGATGAGAAATGGAGGGTAATAAAAAAAGAGGAAGAAGAACTCCGCTCAGAAAGAAATAGCTTAGGCTTAGAAATTGCTGAACTAAAAAAACACAAAAAAGAAAAAGAAGCTGCCAAGAGCATAAAACGTTCAGGTGAAATAAGCGAAAGAATAAAACAAATCTCAGAAGAAACTAAATCTTTAGAAGAACAGATTAGGGAATTACTGCTCACTGTTCCAAACATTCCAGACGAATCTGTTCCAATTGGAAAAGAGGAAACTCACAACAAAGAAATAAGAAAATGGGGCAAACCAGCTAAACACTCAAAAGATATTGTAGCTCATGATATAATTGGAGAAAAAACTGGTTTAATTGACTTTGAGCGTGGTTCAAAACTAGGTGGGCACAGATTCTCAGTTCTAAAAGGTCCAATTGCAAAATTAGAACGTGCATTAATTACTTTTATGCTATCAGTACAGACAACTAAAGGCTATTTGGAAGTTGCGCCGCCTAACCTAGTTAAATCAGAAATAATGCAGGGAACAGGCCAGCTTCCGAAATTTGCAGAAGATCTTTACAAGTGCAAAGATGATGATCTTTGGCTAATTCCAACAGCAGAAGTTCCACTCACAAACTTATATGCAGGTGAAGTTTTAGAAGAAAAAAACCTTCCAGTTAAATTAACTGCTTATACGCCTTGCTACAGAAGAGAAGCAGGTGCATATGGAAAAGACATTAAAGGATTAATTCGCCAGCATCAATTCAATAAGGTTGAATTAGTTAAATTTGCACATCCAGAAACCAGTTTTAAAGAGCTTGAATCTCTAACTAAAGATGCAGAAGAGATCTTGATTCTTCTAGGTCTTCCTTACAGGGTAATAGAACTTTGCACAGGTCATATTGGTTTCTCTTCAGCAAAAACCTATGATATAGAAGTCTGGCTTCCAAGTCAGGATAAATACCGAGAAATCTCATCCTGCTCAAACTGTACAGATTTTCAGGCAAGAAGAGCAAATATAAAATTCAGAAACTCAAAAGGTGAATTACAGTTCGTTCATACTCTTAATGGTAGTGGATTAGCTGTTGGCAGAACTTTAATTGCAATTCTGGAAAACTTCCAGGAAGATAACTCAATTCTCATTCCAAAGTTATTACAAGACTTTATGGGACAAGAAACCATTGAATTTTAATGTGTGTAAAACACTTCCTTTAACCAGTGCTTCTCTTTTAGGCCCTCTTTCAATTATCCCATGAGGAAATCTAATAACTGGCCTAGGCCTCTGTTTTTCTCCGCCTATTCCTAGATGCGTTATACAATTTGGAGTAGCTATTATACTCTCCGTAGCTCTAGTTGCTCCTTCCAAAGTTGGTCTAATCATTCTAAAAGAAAATCTAACCAGTCTTTCAGCACCAAATCTAATCTGTTTAAATCTAACTTCTTTCATACCATGATTTTAAACCAAAAACTATAAATAACCTGGCCCACATCCTTATACATCCTGAGACATGAG
>JACPAS010000056.1 GCA_016180665.1 Microcaldota archaeon | reverse complement strand
GAATTAAAAAGCAAGGGCTATGAAATTGTTGATAATTCAGAGACTGCAGATGTTATTATTCTTAATACCTGCACTGTAAAGGGAGCCACAGAAAATAAAATAATGAACCAGATAAGAAAAATAAATAAAAATGAAAAACCTCTAGTTGTTGCTGGTTGTCTTACAGTAAATGAACAAAGAATAAGAAAAATGGCTCCTGGTGCTTCCATTGTTGGGACTGGTGCATTGAAGTCAATAGCTGATGCGACAGAGTCAGCGCTTAATTTTGAAAGTATTATTTTTAATGAATTTGATAGGAAGGATGAACTTTCCAGAGTTTTTACTGCACCTATACTTAGAGTTCCCATTTCTGATGGGTGCATCAGCACATGTTATTTTTGCCAGACTAAATTGGCAAGGCCTGGGCTTAGAAGTTATACTCCTAAAACAGTTGTAAGATGGATCCAGGAAGGCATTTCTAAAGGTGCAAAGGAAGTGCAGATGACTTCTATGGATTCTGGTGCTTATGGATTGGACCTGAGAACAAATTTAATTGAGTTAATGAAGTATGTTGGGGAGATAAATGAGGATTTTTTAGTGAGACTTGGGATGATCAATCCACAACATGTTAAGAGAATGCAGAAGCAGCTTATTGAGACTCTTAAGAATAAGAGATATTACAAATTTTTGCATATTCCTGTACAGAGCGGAAGTGAAAAGGTATGTAGAGAGATGAACCGTGGACACAGCGTTAAGGATTTCATTAAGATGGTTTCTGAATTTAGAAAAGAAATACCTGAGATTTGCATTGCTACAGATATTATTGTTGGTTATCCTACTGAAAATGAGGAAGATTTCGAAGATACTATTGAACTAATTAAGAAATGTGAAATAGATATTGTGAATGTTTCTAAGTTTTCTCCAAGGCCTGGAACTAAGGCAAAGGAAATGAAACAAATTCGTACGCAAGAGGTTAAGAGAAGAAGTACTGCCCTAGCAAAGTTGGTCAGGATGATCTCTGGAAGGATAAATAAAAAATTAATTGGAAATAGGTATGAAGTTTTAATTACTGAGAAACAGAGGGACTTTACTGGGAGAAATATTAATTATAAGCAAGTAGTCTTAAAAGACGAGAAACTTAAGTTAGGAAAAATTGTTAATGTTGAGATTGTAGATGCGAATTACGGTTGTCTTTTTGGGAGATTAATAAGATAGCTATTCATAGACTGAAATGTCAATCGTTGCAAGAACGTCTCCTCCACCGCAATCAAGTGCTGCAATTCTTCTTAACTTTACTAAATTTTTAATTTCTGAAGAAGATGGAGGATCATCTCCTAGAGTGACTTCGTGGCAGGAAGGTGCAGATGGTTTGGGATTTATTTTGACCATAATATTAAAAGGCGTAGAAAATTTAGTTTTTAAATCAGTCTTAGCGCAATCTGAAAGGAGCTGGAAATTTAATTTTTTATTGTTTGTTCCAAGTGCAAAACCTGTTTTTGCTGCACAGTCTTCGGTAGTAGCAGCTAGGAATAGCTGATCGGAGATCCTAAGCGCTTCTTTGCCAATTTCATTATTCTGACTCTCAAGCGTTGAACGTACACTATACCAGTAGGAAACTAAAGAAACTAGAGTAAGGATGAATATAACTGAGGCAATTATTGCATCGAAACTAAAGTACTGGCCTTTTTGAGATTTCATTATTGACAACCCTCTTGATTAACGGTAATTACGCCTTTGGAATTTGTTATTATTAATTTATTATCGCCAGCTGAGCTTTTGAGCTGCTTATTTTTAATGCACCCAGTGTATACGTACTGAGAGGTTATGATTGGATAAAGTGTACTTGAACTTCCGGAAGTTCCGTCCCATTCCATCACTAAAAAATTATCACTAAAGGTAATTGAATAATCTCTGGAAAGAATTGTTTTTGAGAAGAGCATCGTATGCTTAAATCCATCTCCGCCTTTTATTACCAAATTTAGCGAGTCTGCAAATTTTTCTCCAGTTTCTCTTGCAAGGTTATACTCTAAAGTAGTTATCTCTGCTGACTGGGTAAATTGTAAAGTTGAGGCAACACCTATGACTATGATTAGGAAGACACTCGCATATAGGAAAAATTCAGTTGCAACTTGACCTTTTAGCATTCATCATCACTCTTTTATTACTTGGACTTCTCCATCAGCTTTAGTTAATAATTTTAAAGAAACTAATCCATTTGGGCTGAGTAAGGGAAGAAGTTCAACTCTTGCAAAAGTCGGAGTAACAGCATCATATGAGCCAGTTGAAGATTTCATAGTTATTATAACCTCGCTTCCGAGCTGTTTATCTTGTTCTACAGGGCCTTTTATTGAAAGTCCAATTGAATTTGATGGGAAAGTCACAAGAATGTTTTTTTCTGCACCTGGACCTTGGATATAGACCTCGTTTATAGATTCTGCGATTATTTTTGAAGTTGCTTGTGCTTGATATATTGCTGCAGACTCCTGCCCGTACTGGGTTAGTGAAAGCAGCAATAAAATTACTGGTATGGTAAATGCAATAACCGCACCAACCGTTACTAACATTTCAACTGAAGATTGCCCCTTCACATTTTGCATTAACAAAATGTGAAATTTTGAAAAGATATTTTTTTTTCAATGCTTTCATAGTTTCTCACGC
>JACPAS010000107.1:585-13644 GCA_016180665.1 Microcaldota archaeon | reverse complement strand
CTATTCCAAATACGGAAGAATAAATTTCATCATTCTCTGTAAATGTACCGTTCCCGGACGCAAGTTCCTCTCCAGCAGCGATGTAAGTACCTGGTTCTATAATTTTTTTATTCAAATCAACCATCTCTTAAAAATAAGGCTAGGCATAGTTAAACTTTAATATTAAACGGAATCTTATTTAAACATATGGATGAACGTGAAAGAGCAGAAAAAGATATACAGAAACTCAAAAAAATAATTTCCATTTTCAAGGAGATGAAATTAGATAAGACTTATCCTGTTCCACTCTCCTGGGCTGAAAATTATTTGAAGGATGCCGTTCACTATTTTGATAAAAAAGACTATTTCACATCCTTTGGTTGTGTAAATTATGCTTATGGTATAATAGATGGAATACTAATATTAACGGGTAACAAGAATGAAACAACCATTTAGAAAAAGATCGCTAGGTCAGAGTTTTTTATCTGATCATAATATTCTCAGGAAAGAAGTTGCACTTGCTTCTGTTAATGGGACGGTGGTTCTTGAGATTGGCGGTGGTGACGGACGCTTAACAGAAAAAATCCTTGATAAAAGCCCTAAACATCTATACGTAGTGGAAAAAGACCACCGTTTCTCAGAGCTATTAAAACAAAAATTCATAGACATAGAAAATATAGAAATATTATCTGCTGATTTTCTCGATCTGGACCTTCAAAGTCTCAACCCACAGATAATCATAGGTAATATCCCCTACAACATCTCTTCAAAAATTATTTTCTCATTAAAAGATCTTAATTTCGAAAGAGCAGTTCTTATGGTTCAAAAAGAATTTGCAGAAAAAATGGTTGCAAAGCCGAATGATGGAAATTATGGGCGCCTTTCAGTTACTTCCCAGCTATTTTTCACTGTTCAGTTTGTTCAAAAGGTTCCGCGCCATCTTTTCTCCCCAAGTCCTAGGGTAGATTCAGCAATTATTATTCTAACTAAAAATACTTTTGCTGTTGATGGCTTTGCAGAAGAAGTTATCAACAAATTATTCCAGCATCGGAATAAAACAGTCAAAAATGCACTTTCTGGCTATAACATTAATAATCTAAATGAATTCATAAATCGTAGAGTTCGTACACTAAGTAAAGAAGACTGTCTGAAAATTACGGATTTATTAAGGCCAGAAAAAAGCTATCCTGAGACAAGAATGATTTCTCGTCTCAATCTATACTGAACCAACGATATAAAACTTCATTTTACTAATTGGTATTACTTAACTGGTTCAGCATAAAGGATTAAAAATTCTGCCTTCTTTTTCTTTCTTATGAGACCCCTCCTAATATTTTTGCTTTCAATGACCTTAATTTTTGCGCAAGGCAATAGCCCTGAAAAATCAGCTGAAGTCTCTCAGCCTGCATTAGTTGATGTATCGGTTAAAACAACATACGAAGTTTATACGAATGCAGAGATATTTACTGGCTATCCGGAACTCTTAGGTAGGAAATACGTCCTCTCTAATACTAAATCAACTAAAGGTGCATTTGTTAGCTCTGATGGTATTGTTCTAGTGGATGCTTCAGTGCAGGAAAAGAACCCAGAAAATTCAAGGGCACCAGAAACCCTATTAGATCTGATGATTAAAGATGCAGCAAGAGTTGCGCACATAAAAATGTTCGGTATAGAACCTTCAGATTCTGAAATAGATAGCTTTGCCATTTATCTTCTGGATTATTATGGTGGTCGTGAATCTCTAGTATTAAAAATAAATTCTGCTTACAAAGAAGGGAAAATAATATTTGTTCCAACTGACAGTTTAACCACAACGGGTTCTCCAGAAGGCAATCTGATGAATGCAACCGTTATTTATTCAGATTCAAATGTTGCAGTTATCAATACAACAGTTTCTGATGCGCCCACTCTCGCATTCTTAAACGGGTCAAATGTCACAAATGGTGACACTGGTTATCTTATAACTTATGTTGAACCAGATAATCCTATAATCACGCCTGTTTTTATAGAATCAAGTTCCAGTTCTGATAGTGGAATATCATTCGCTGTTCCGCCTTCTTCTACAATTAAGGATGAGTACGGGAAATACTTCAATCTGATTACGGACAAAACAGGTAATGTAATTGGAGTTGAACTTGGAGAAAATGGTAAAAATATAATTGACTCAAATGAACTTAAAGCTCTTGAAAAATCAGCTAATTTTGAGCATAAAGTTTCAGACACTAATGCCTTTTTCTTAGAAGGGATTGACTCATATGAAGAAGGCGTCTATGATAAAGCAGAGGAATCATTTGAAAAGGTCCTGACTTTATATCCAGAACACCTTCAGGCGAAGAACTACCTAAATAAAACAGCAGAGGCAGAAAAAAAGAAAAACCCACTAGGTTCTTTAAAATTTGAAAATCTCTCAATTCCTGAGAATTGGATTTTCATTTTAGTTTTTGGAGTTGCTTTGTTCTATCTGGTAACTAAAATTTTCTTTAGAAAATAGTTGGCACTTATTTAACACATACATTTGGTTTTATATATGAAAATTCTTGCAATCTCAGGTTCCCACAGAAACAGCAATACTGATGCAATGCTTAATGAATTCGTCAAAGGCTGCAGGAAGAATAGAGCGAATGTTAAGTTAGTGCTTCTGAGAAAACTTAACCCTAAAGTCTGTTGTGGCTGGAGTGACTGTTATTACGAAAACTACTGCATTGTGAAAGATGAAATGCAGAAGTTATATGTTGAATTAGAAAAAGCAGATGCCTGGGTACTGGCTTCTCCAACCTATTTCGACGCAGTTTCAACTTACATGAAAATCTTTATTGATAGGTTAAATCCATACTGCAAACCGCCGCGTTATAGAGGAAAAAAGATATTTTTAATTTGTGTTGGTGGTGCAGGTCTTAGATCTACAAAAAGATGTGAGCGTGCGTTGAAACGCTTTTGTTATCACCTTAAAGTTAAGGTTATTGGCTCAGTTCTGGGTGTTGCTGATCATGAAAGAGAAATCCTTAAAAATAAGGTAAAATTAAAGGAATGCTTTAATGCCGGGGCTAGATTCGTTGCTCAACTAAAATAGCGTGTTGCAAATTAACTTATGGTGCTATGCCGGCCTAATCTTAGACCAATCTCATAGACGGCCTTATACTTGCATCCTTTCGGATGCAAGAGCAGTTCTAGGTATTCTTACGTTATAATTTGCAACGGCCTAAACTAAAAAATAAGAGCAAGTAATTTAAATTAATGTTTTCATTAATATCACTCGTTGAGGTGGGATAGTGGGAATTCTAAAATCTAAAAGAGGTTTAGCGTTTGTAGTGCTTTTTATATTAATTTCTTTAGTTGGTATGAATATAAATTTTTCTAAATTAGTAGGCAAAGAAAATCAATTTTTTACATTATTTCAATTCTTGGGTCCAGTAGCTGGTGGGTTTTTAGGTGCTGGCTTTGGAGTTTTAACTGTTTTATTCGCCCAGCTTGCAAACTTCGTGTTAGCTGGTAAACAATTTGATTTTCTTAATGTTGCAAGATTAGCTCCGATGCTGTTTGCAGCATACTATTTTAGTAAAAATAAAGAAACAAAATTCAGTGATCGTTTAAGTGTAATAATTCCAATACTTGCCATCCTAATATTCATCTCACATCCAGTGGGTGCGCAGGCTTGGTATTTCAGTTTATTCTGGCTAATTCCAATAGCAGTTAAGTTCTTGCCAGATAATCTATTATTTAGAAGCCTAGGTGCAACATTTACGGCGCATGCGGTTGGTGGTGCAATTTGGGCATGGTCAGTTCCAATGACTCCGGAAGCCTGGGCAGCTTTGATTCCAATAGTCATCTATGAGCGCTTGTTGTTTGCAGTAGGGATATCTGTAAGTTACATTCTATTTACGAACATTCTAAATGCAATAGAACAATCAACCAGTATAGACGTTAGCAAGATAATAAATATAGAAAAAAAATATGTCTATAATCTAAGCTAATTCTTTCACAATTTTTTTGCTTCTTCCAATGCAAGTTCGTAATTAGGATGAGTTGTAATCTCAGGTACAATTTCCTTATAAACTATTTTCCCATTTTTATCAATTAGGAATATTGATCGTGCGAGTAACCTCCACTCTTTTAATAAAACTCCATAGTTCAGCCCAAAGCTCGCATCCCTGTGATCTGAAGCAACTTTTATGCTAACGTCTTTTGCAATGCAAAATCTTCCTTGAGCAAATGGCAAATCCATACTCACAGTTAACAATTCAACACCTGGAATTTGAGTTGTTTGTTGATTAAATCTTTTTGTCTGCTCTTCACAAACTGACGTATCTAAAGAAGTCACAACGCTAACAAGTAAATTCTTACCTCTAAAATCACCTAAAGTTATTTCTTGCATGTCATTAGTTGTAACTTTAAATTCTGGGGCGTTTTCTCCCACATGCACCTCTCTTCCAACCAATGTCAAAGGATTTCCTTTGAAAGTTACTTTTCGATCCATTCAATCACCAAAACAATTATATTGCCTAAGTTCTAAATTAGTTCTGGTGACATTCTTATGAAAGAAGGTTCAGTTCGGGGATTTGTTCTTCCATCTTTTATGCCAGCCAGAGCTCTTGAATTCTATTCTAAATTATTCGGATGGAAAAGCGAAAAACTGGAAGGTGCGCCTATTGAATATAACGTTATTCAAACGCCAAATAAAGAAATAGAAGGTGCGATTATACCGGTATTAGCACCTGGCCAGACTCAATTTATTTTCATCTCCGTACACTCTTTAGAGAAAAAGGTTGATGAAGCAGTAAAATTAGGGGCTAATATTGCAATCGGAAAGCAGGAATTAAAAAATCGGGGGGTATTTGTAGTTTTATTTGATCCTGATGGAAATCTTTTTGGTTTATGGGAGGAGCAATAAATTTTCATACTTCTTATTAAAACAGTAGTAAATGCAGCAATCTGCAATTAGAAGATAAGAGAAACAAACTGACTGACCTTCTATGCAACGGACTACCCATGTTGGCTTTGCCAACATGAATCGATGACGGCATGCATGTATTGTAAAAGCAGAAGTGTGGATTAGAAGATAAGAGAAACAGAAGCAGGGGTGGCGGAGCGGTCAAACGCGGCAGACTCAAGGAGCTTTTTGGCTTATGTTTCTCTAATGCCAAAAAGTTCACAAAAAGGCATGAGTCAATACTTATGCCTGGAGAAATCTCGCTATTCTTATTTCAATAGTGAAGTAAGAAATCTGTTGGCCTAGCGTCTACACAGGTTCAAAGAGCCCTTTTGAATTATTTTTTTCCAATGACAAAAGGGCTTCAGCCCAAAAATCATGAGTTTAAACCAAGTTTTATGAAACTGGAAACTCTGGACTCAAGACTGGAAATCCTGTCCCCTGCATCTTTTTATTTAGTCAAAAGTCTCTCCGCATTTTTATAAGCAAATTTCTCCTGTACTTTTGGATCTAACTGACCAATAAAGGCCCTTGATCCTTCTTCCAGTAATGCACCAACCTCTGGATCATACTGCCACTCCTCTGCAATATCCGTACCCCATGTAAACCTATCAGGATATTTTTCAACCACTTCTTTCCAGTTTTTAATATTACGTTCCAGAAGTTTATCATAATTATTTTCTACGAAACTAATAAACTCTTCTTTGCTTTCTATTCCATAGATCCCTGTAGGCCCATATTCTTTGTCAAGCTGAAATAAATCCGTGTCAAGAGTGTAGTATGCATTAGGATAATTATCAAAAATTTCTCCTAACCAAGGTGCAGATTCCGGTCCGTGGAATAGAAAGTTAATATCTGGATAGTCCTTTAGTATCTTCTTAATCGCTTCTTTATTATCTGAATCAGGATGGATCATAACAACTAAATCATATTTATCTGCAATGTCATATAACTTTGTAAATTTGGGATCATCTGGCTGCATGTCCTTATATGCAGGTTTATACATTCCAATTTCCCCAATTCCTTTAAACAAACCTTTATTAGAGACTATAATACTTTCTACATCTTCAGGTTTCAGATCAATAGAAGAAGCATGCGGGGATATTAAAAACGGTGCTATTCTCCCAGGATATTCCTTTTCCATTTCTTCAGCAGTATCAACTGACTGCTCCGTAAGTAGATTTGCTACTAGATAAAACCCAACCACTGATTTAATTCCTTCTCTGTCGAAAAGACAGATAACATCCGCTCTATTCACATCCTGGTCAAAAGCTGGCATCTCAACTTCTGCTTGTTTTGCAAAAGAATCAGGTATTGGAAATGCAGAAGGCATATGCACATGCGCATCAATTAATGAACCAGTATAATAAGGCTCACTATCAAACTGTCTTTTGGTTGGAATATTTGGATCGCATTTCTTAGCGGCCGTTCCCCCAGTAACAGTTGCACCCATGCTGCCGAGTATTTTATCAGTTATTTCTTTAGTTTTCTGCTTCGTTATATCATCTGTTATTTTTTTAGTTTGTTCAGCAGTTATTTTGTCTACTTCTTTTTGTGTTATCTCATCCACTATATTGTCAGTTCCCTTTTTTGCTACTTTATCTACATCAATCGAATCTCCTTTTTGGCCCTCATTATTATCACAAATTGAATTATCATTTTTGTCGAGACAGCAGCTATTCCCAACCTTAATATACGGTTTGCCACATGTTAATTGTTCTGTGCAACCTACAACTACGAGAAAAACAACAAGCATTACTCCAATTCTATCTATCATTCTTACTATCACCCTACTTCTCATACCAGGATAGTTTATAAATATTTTACGGTCTCTGTGGCAAAGACCCCCCATTTTCTTTTTAAACAGTGAAATCTACCAATTATACATGCAAAATCTTCATCTAATTTCATACCTGTCTTCTGAATCTCCTTCGATCTATTACTGGTCAGAAGACCAATCTGAAAAACTTGAACTAAACAGTCAAATTAATCTAAATTTCTCAGCAGAACGCTTTTGTATAGGTTACTATAATGGCCAAAATCGCTTCAGATGCCCCAATAATTCTATAAACTGCCTTCAATGCCCTACATGTAAATATTCAGATATTTCAAAGGTTTATACAAGATTAAATTTTACAGGATTTGAACACCTTGCAGAAAAACTATCTTCAGAATATTACAGCATATATCTAGCTTATTTTGGTGGTTCTTCAGTAAAAGTAGGTGTTACACAGACGAAAAGAATTGAAAAAAGATTAAGAGAACAAGGTGCAGATTTATGGACTCGCTTAATGGATTTTGATAATGCAAATAATGCATACACTATGGAAAAACTGCTGCAGGAAACATTTGGATTGAAAAACTCAGTAACTTCCAAATACAAAATTCAAAATCTAGGTAAAATAGATAATAAAATAATTGAAAAAACCATTCAGGAAATAAAAACTTCCGATCCCTTTAATGATTACCTAGTTGAAAATCCATTTGTCAATAAAATTAACTATAAGATCCCAAACAATTTCTCAATTGTAGAGAACATAGACGGAGAATTTTTAGAGTCAAAAGGGAATTTTTTATTTTATCGAAAAGATGATTCAGTCTTCGTAGTTAATATGAAAGAAAAAGAAGGTAGACTATTTTCCAGTGGAACTCTCTAACGCTAATCTAATTTCCTTTGCTGCTCTGCCCGGATAAGAAGCCTTTGTAATTGCACCGCCAACCACAATGACGCTAACCCCTTTTTTTACTGCAGCTGGAATTCTATCTTTATTCATTCCCCCAGCGACAATCAACCTACTCTTAACCTTTATTTTTTTTAGTTTGTCTAATGGATTTTTGCCCTTCATCTGCTGGTCTATACCTACATGAACACTAATAAAATCCGGTCTCAAAGAATCAATCGTTTTCCATTTAGATTCCGGAACATTAATCAAGTCCACAGCTACTTTAAGCCCCATTTTCCTTCCTTGCTTTATTGCTCCTTTTATTGTTTCTTCATCCGCTGCACCAAGTACGGTAACTACATCTGCTCCTGCTCTTCCTGCAAGTTCGACCTCGAATGCCCCAGTATCCATTATTTTCATATCTGCTACAATCATTTTATCAGGAAACAATTGCTTAAGTTGCCTTACTGATCTAAGACCTTCTGATTTTATTAGAGGAGTTCCGGCTTCTATCCAGTCTACATAACTTCTTGTTACTTTCGCGACAGAAATAGCATCATCCAGCTTAGCAAAATCTAGTGCCAATTGTAGCTTAACCATATTAGCCCTTCTTATTTAAGCTATTTAAATATTCCTCAGCTTCATCTACTCCTTGACTTAATTTTTCAAATAACTCAGATGGGTCAAATCTTGTAATTTTGCCTTTTAGCTGGAGTTCTAACTCTCTTATTGCTACTTCTCTTACAGATAATTTTTCATCTCTGATCTTTCTTAATTGGTTTATTCGTTCTTTGATATTCTGAGCAGTAAGATTATTGTCTATAAAAACAAGCGGATCATTATTTGGCAGAGACAAATCCGAACCTTTTAGACCATCTTTTAGCTTTCCTTTAATTTTTATTTTTATTATTGCCTCTTTCTCAGTTGAACGGATCTCAACTATCCTATTTTCAACTTTTCCTTTTATATCAAATATAGCATCATCCTCTGTAAAAACAAATTCTTCATAGAAGAATTTTCTATGTGGAATTACTATAAATTCATTTTTCCTGCTTTCCGTATCATAAATTATATATCCTCGTTCTCTTGCCTCTTCTCTTTTTAATTGTGTAACCACTGTACTCCCTGGAATTATAAATCTTCCACCAAGTTTTTCTATTCTTTCATGAATGTGTCCATTAATTATTAAGTCAAAAGGCGTACTCTCAAGCTCTTCCAAAGATAATTCATGTTCTCCACCCACACTTAGCTCCTTAATTGACTGGTGAATCACTAATATTTTGAAATGATCTGGCGGAATGACTCTACTTTCTAAGACTTTTTTCAGAGCTTCAGAAGCCAGGTCCTCAGGTACACTTCCAACTCCAAGAACATATACCTTCTCACCATCTTTTCCAATTATTTTTTCCATTCCGTGTAAGTAATCTATAACTCCAATTGAAGCTAATAACTGGACAGGATTTATCATGCCTTTGCTTCTGCGCTCATGATTGCCATGAATAGCCAAAATCGGAATTTTAGATTGATTGAATATCTCTGCAGCTCTCTTTAGCGTTTCTAGCTTCGGAATTTTCGTGTCAAACACATCCCCTGCAAGGATTATAAAATCAGCTTTGATATTCGCATCCAATACGGCATTTTCTGCCTGTTTATAACTATCCTCTTCAAATCTTGCATATCCAAAATGAGTATCAGAGATTATTGCAATTCTCATATTTGAGGTTTAAGTACAAACATATTTAATTTTCAATGGTGTAGCGTCCTAGGGGTGCTTATGAAAGAGATAACCATAGTAGCTAAAAATAACCTGGGTTCATTAGCTGCAGTCACTGAAGCCTTAGGCAATAGTGGAGTAAATATTGAGGCGATCTCAGCCTATGAAAAGAACGATTCTGCTATTTTTAGAATAGTTACTAATGATGTAACTACAACAAGGAAAATTTTAGGGAGGATACCTGACCTACGCTTGCTTGAATCGGATATAATCATTCTGAATTTACCAAATAAGCCTGGTGAACTAGGCAAAATAACAAAAAAACTGTCTCTCAAAGGAGTTAACCTCGAGAGTTTATACATAATAGGAAAAGAAAGCAATTATACCTCAGTTGGAATTAAGCCTTCTGCTGATGATTTTGAAAAAGCAAAAGAAGCACTTGGTCTAAAATAAAATTAAAAATTAAAAGAAAAAGTTACTGGCCTTCTGCTCTAGCAGCCGCTTTTTCGGCAATTCTCTGTGGACCATCTACTACATACACTGAATCCAAAGTTACTGTTGCAGTTGTACCATCTGTTCTTGTTCTGGTCAATATTACTTCACCAGTGCATTTAAGTGAAGTTGCTACTGTCTGTCCTTCTACTGTGGCACCTACTTCTGCACATCCACTGCCTTGTGATTCTTTGTCAGTTACTACTTCACCTACAGTTACGTTTACGGATCCTGTAACCTGAGCATTTGCACCTTCCGGTTCAGCATACCTCTGGCCATCAACTTTAACTACTGCGGTTTCACCAACACAAGCAGAATCACCATTAACTTCACCACTTACTGTAGTTACTTTTAATGTCATTCCACCTACTGTTACTTCTGCACCTTTCTTTAATGTCACTTCTTTTTCTTCAACCTTTGTTGGTTCTGCGCCAGATTCTGGAACACTGAATAAACTCACCTTTACTAATAAGTTTCCTTCGCTGTCTTTTCCTACGACATCACCAGTTACTTTGAAACCTTCGCCTTCTGCTAAAGTTAATGATCCCTGATCTGCTTTAACTTCTACCACTGATCTTGCAGCTACGTTTCCTTGAGCATCTACAGTTTCTACAACTGCTTCTGCAAATCGTACATTGTGTGATTCAAATGGAACTCCGTCTTGGATTTCTGGTATTTTTACCCCATTACCAGCAACTAAATCAACTGTTGCAGTTCCGTCTTCGTTAACTTTTGCTTCAACAGTATAATTTACTCCATTTACAGTGACTGTATCACCGTTTTGAACATTTTTTCTCTCCTCTTTTCCTTCTGAAAAAACTTTAATTGGGAATAAAGTTACGAAATTTCCTTCAGTCTCTGCGCAAGTTCCTGTTGCTGGCGGTGGTCTTGTAACATCCGGACTTACATCACCATTAACTGTTACGCTTACACCTGCATCTGGTTCAACAACTCCACCAGAAACAGCATCATCGGTACATCTAGCAAGAACTGGTGTTGCTAATAATACTGCTAATCCTAATTTACCAGCTTTTCCAAAAGCAGTAGCAGCATTTCTGCCTACTTGAACATCCATACCTTTTCTACTTGTTACACTTCTCATTCAAAACCACCTGTTAGAATTTTTAGTAATGTATGTTATAAAGCGAAACATTTTTAAACATGTTTATTAACTTTAAAAAAATTTATCGTCTGAAAGACCACTAGCTTTATAAAGTTTACATTGATTGTTAACTATGTATGAAAACAAAAGAGATTATCCTAGATACGAATTTTCTATTAGTACCATTCCAGTTCAAAATAGACATATTCTCAGAATTAAATTATCTAATAGAGGATAATTTTGTATTTGTTGTGCCAACTGGCGTGGTTTCTGAACTTAAAAAACTCTCTAAAGGGAGGGGCAAAGAAGGAGCTGCAGCCAGATTTGCCTTAAAAATAATTGAAGTTTACGTCAACACCAAGAAGATAAAAACGGTAAAATCCAATGGCTTCGTAGATGATTGGATAATGAAGATTGTAAAAAGTGAAAACCCAGTTGTAGTGTGTACTAATGATACAAACCTAAGGCTAAGGTTAAAAAAAGCTAAAGTTCCAGTGATTACGTTAAAATCAAGGTCAAAAATTGGTTTTGCATAAAAGGTTTGTAAAATGGCTCTGTTAATTGTACTTGGAGTTTTTGTCTTAAGCTTAGTAATTTTAATAGTACTCTACTTTTTATGGAGAAGGGGTTCAGGCCCATTAAATGTTAATAGAGAAATTGAGAAAGGAGTTGTTATTCTGCACATAGAAGCAAAAAGACCTATAAAAAAATTAACCATAAAAGAAAAAGGCAATAAAGATGAGCTTAATTTCACAAGAAATAATTTAGAGTCAGGTGAACATGTGGAGTTTAATTATCCTGCATTTGTTGGAGCTGAAAAAGTAACAACAATAATAACTGCAGAATGTGATGATGGAACGCACGAATTCGAGGTTTAGCAATGTACCTATTTTACAGAGGTGAATCATTCAATCCAAATTTTTATTACTTCTCTGGAACTGATGTTGACCATTCCTTTCTATTGGTAGATAGTAATAAGAAGACCCTATTAGTGCCTGAGATGAATTATGAACTTGCAAAAAAAGAATTTGATGGTCCGGTAGTCGTTTACTCTAATTGGTTTAATGACTTAAAAAACTTAATAAAAAATAGGAAAGTTTCAATAGATGAAAATTCCATTTCAATTAACCTTTATAGAAAATTGAAAAGAATTACGAAATTGGAAGAAGCGGGAGAATATTTTTTAAAAATTAGAGCCAAAAAATCAAAAATAGAAGTTGCAAAGATTAAGAAAGCAGTTTCTTTAACTAAAACTCTACTAAACGAATTAGATTTTTCCAAACTCAAGACCGAACTAGAAGTAAAAAAATATCTGCTTATGCGAACTTTAGAACTGGATCTAGAACCCGCTTTTAGGCCCATAGTTTCTACTAATCCAAACTCTCGCTTTCCGCATTATGAATCTAAAAACGTTAAATTAAATGATATGGTTTTAGTAGACTACGGTCTCAAGTATGAAAATTACTGTGCAGATCTGACAAGATGTTTCTTCCTAAAGAAAGGATCTAAAGCAGAGAAAAATTACAGAATTTTAAAACAAATATTTTATGAAATAATTGATGAGTTACCTAATTTTTCAACAGGGAGAGAACTAGCAGAATTACAAGAAAAACTATTCTCCAAATACAAATTGCCAAAACCAGTTCATTCACTTGGGCACGGTGTCGGCTTAGAAGTTCATGAATATCCAAAATTAGGTGCAAAATCAAAAGACGAATTAAATGGTGCAGTTTTGGCAATTGAGCCAGGTGCATATTTTAAAGACTATGGAATTCGCTTTGAAGAGACAATCCACTTTGATGGAAGAAAGGTAAGCATTTTATAAATTGTTTTTTGTTAAGTCTAATCGTATAATTTCTGATTTTAAATAATTATCTCCAAAATAAGAGGGAGGGTCAGAAAGGACCACAAGAAAATGGGGAGGGAAACTTCCCTCCGCGTTGTTGTGTGCAGGGGTGGCAGAGTATCCTCTAATTAATTATTAGAGAGTATGCATCCTGGTCAAATGCGCGGGACTTAAGAGGCTTTTTGGCATAGGAATAACTTATGACAAAATGCGCATGAACTTTGATAAGTTCATAGCACCGCATGAATCTCATTCATGCAGGACCCTGGAAAAAGTCATGAGACGTTTCTCATACTTACCGAAAATCCCGTGGCTTAGTGCCTACACAGGTTCAAA
>JACPAS010000107.1:0-577 GCA_016180665.1 Microcaldota archaeon | reverse complement strand
AAATCATGAGTTTAAATCTAGATTTACTAACCTGGAAATTCTAGACTCAAAAATGGAAATCCTGTCCCCTGCACTATATTTGCATCTGAGTTCTTCGGATTTTCATGTCGAAAATATCTCATGAACTAACCTTCCGTCAAGGGAGGTTCTAACGTAACATCTATTTAATCTCTGGCCCGAGGCAAGTTAGGCAATTGACTAGATAGCGAACAATTCGTTGAATCTAGCAACAACCCTTTTTCTGAATTTGTAAGAGTTGGCAAACTCCGCGTACGCCAGCCAACCTTCCAAACTCTGGACAACTTCGGCTCGCGTCATTTCTCCTTTATAATATTTCCGCTTAAACTTTTCAAGGCGTTTCCAAATTCTTCGAGCATTGCTCTTTTTCAATAATCTATATTTTGAAAAAACTCTGAAACCGCATATAATGTAGCACCTAGTTCCCATTCAATTACGAATCCAAAAACCCATTTTCAAAACCTTTTTAAATTAAGCATTATTCTCATTAGATATTACCAACCCGCTGCATGAGGTAATAAAAACTGCAGTTCATTTTCTGAACTTGCATTATTAAGCA
>JACPAS010000132.1 GCA_016180665.1 Microcaldota archaeon | reverse complement strand
GCTTCTCTTAGTTGTCTTAGCAGCAATAGTTTACGCAGTTGGCCAGGTAATGGGTGCGGAAACAAGGGCTCGTGCATCAGTCTGGGCAACAGCAATGTTCACAGGCGCTATAGTAGGTGCATTAATTTACATACTTATGCCATTTGTACTGCAGTTGCTTATTGGTGGATCATCTCCAAAAGACCCTAACTGGTTTGCTAACTGTTGCGTAGAAGGTCTAAAAGAGGCTGACTTTACAACTGGTGGTAAATGTTCGTTAGACAAATTAACTGCCTAAATTTTATTTTTTCTTTTATTTTTTATTTTCGAAAAGTGTTCTACATGAAAATCAAAAATATTTCTTTATTAGTTTTCTCCTTATTTAGCTTAATTAGTATTTTAGTAGCAGCTACCTCTAAAGTAACTGGCCCAGAAACAATCAGTCTTGCCCTAGCTCAAACCTGTGGAACAATTAAAGGAGCACTAGCAATTGGTATGCTTCTATTAGTTGTCTTGGCAGCAATAGTCTATGCAGTCGGTCAGGTAATGGGTGCAGAAACAAGAGCACGTGCGTCCGTTTGGGCAACAGCAATGTTCACAGGAGCAATCATCGGAGCCTTAATCTTCATTTTAGTTCCATACGTAATCCAAATCCTAATGACTGGTTCGGCAAGCGCAGAAACAAGCTGGGCAGACAAATGCTGCACTACTGCTTTAGACACTGAGAAAGAAATCAATGAATGTGCAAAGGGTCTAGGTTTGCAGTAGTTAAGTAAAATCAAGATCTACTTAACTATAGTTAAGCAAACTGCCAATTTACTTAACTTAATCTGACAATTTTCAAATAGCTTATCCTATTCCAAATTAAAAATTTGGAAGAGTCTATGCAGAACCAATGAGATAAAACTTCATTCACAAAATGTGGGTTTGATACCCCGCAGCTTGCTGCGGTAACATTTTGTGAAGTTGTGAACGATACCCCGCAGCTTGCTGCGGTAACATTTTGTGAAGTTGTGAACGAATGAGGTATACCCCAGCTGCTTGCAGTGGGGTCTCTTCGTTCACATTGATTTTACTAATCGGCATCACCTTGTTGGTTCTGCATACGCTATACCGTAAGCCATTCCTCAATCTTCTTTTGCCCATTTAAAAGTATTTTGGTCCTAGTCTTATTTAATTTTGAAAACTCTTCCAAACCTTTAGTTTCTCTGTCAGAAACCTTTTCTGATGTACAAACATTCAAAGCAGTTAACTCTAACCCATCCTTTATTATGAAATCTACTTCAAAGCCATTAGAATAATATTGAATTTCCTTTTTTCTTCTAATTAGTTCTATAGCAATAGAATTCTCAGTCTTTCTTCCAAAATCCTCAGAAAAAGATTTAGAGACTGCAGCCTGTAATCCAGTATCATAAGCAAAATATTTTCTAGGTTTTTCCATTGCTTTTTTCATTGAATAAGAAAAAAATGGAACGTGGAATGCAACAAAGGCATCTTCAAGATAAGATAAATAAAGCTTTATAGCATCAAAAGACAACCCAGTCATGCCTCTCAATTTGTTATAGCTAAACAATTTCCCAGAATTAGTCAAAACATAAAGCGCCAAAGTCCGCAATGTAGGTACATCCCTTACCTCATATCTGGTAGATATATCCTTGGTTATTGCAGTATCAAAGTATTCCTCCAATAACCTTACTCTTTTTTGAGGGTCATTTTCCAGTACTACTGCAGGATAACCCCCTATTTCCAAATAATCTTTAAGATTTCCTTTAGGATAAACCCTTCTAAACTCTTTAAATGAAAAAGGAAGCACTAAAAACCCTACTCCTCTCCCCCCCAAAGAAGTTGAAAATTCAGAACTTAATAGTTTTGCAGAAGAACCAGTGACAAATATTTTGAATTCATTCTTATCAACCTTTACCCTGACCCATTTTTCCCACTTAGTAATATTCTGAATCTCATCTAAAAATACAAATTTTGGTTTTTTTCCATGCACTTTAATAAATTCTGATATAATCTCATCTAAAAAATCAGTATTTAGCATAGAAGCAAATGACGGTTCTTCGAAGTTTACAAATAAACAGGTTGTTTTCCCAAATTTCTCAGAAAGTTCGTCAAGAATCTGTAAGCATACGGTTGTTTTTCCAGCTCTTCTTGGCCCTACAAAATAAAGACTCTCCTTTCCGTTCACGAATTGAAGTGCCTTCCCAGTAATCTCCCTTCGTATGCCGGTTTCTGGTTTTTCCTTCCAGTAATTCCAGCTTTCTATTGTCTTCCAAACCTTTTCTTCCATAATTTGGTTTGTACTTAAGAGTATTTAAAGGTATACGCTATACCGTAAGCCTTTATAAACCTGAGAAGTTTACGGATTTGTTTTTTTACTCCTTGCTTCATCTACTATAGCGAGCCAAGAATCAGCTATTTTGAATAAGTAGTTCCCAAAAGTTTTACTTAAACTAATTCTCATGGGCCTAAATTTTCTCTTACTCTCTAAAGCGACAATCGTATCTCGCTCAACCTTAATCATTCCTACTCTCCTTAATCTAGGCAAAACACGATTATAAAAAGTTGCTTTAGAAATATTATTAGCACTAACAAAGGAAGCAATATCACTTCCATGTACGCTAATTTTCTCAATTAACAGTTTCATAAATCCAAGTGAAATCTCATAATACTTAGTCTGGTATTTTTTAGAAAAAACAAAGTTTATGACTTCGTCAATATTCCATAAATTACGGGTAGCAACCTCGTCCTTATCCTGAAAAGACCTTAACTCTTCAGAATTAAATGGAGGAAAATAAAGAGACTCAGAAGAAGGAACGCCTCTGGAAGCAATTGATTTTTTCCCCTGGACTTCTTCATCAGTCAAATACTCACCCAAAAATTGCCCCAAACCCAGACTCTGCTTCTTCCTCTTCTTTTTGAATTTTTGCAACTATATCTTTTTCTACTTCTACTTTACATCTACTAGCTACTGGCTTAAGCTTTTCCTCAGCTTTCTTAAAAAACTCCTCCTCAGCGCTAATGTAAATATACCCTTTTTTAGGGTCATGACCAATTACTAATCCATCTTTTAACTTGTAACCAACTCTTGCAAAACTATCATCAGCATAAGGGTCAGCCTCTAAAATTTTAGTTAATTCTGCTTTTTTCGCATTATCGCATTCGTAAACTCTTTTCATTTAGTCACCTGTATTTAATTTAAAACTAATAATTTAAAAAACATCGTTACGGTAAACTATTTTTCATAATACAGTTTAATGAATTCATCTCTTGTAAGACCAGCCTGTCTAATTATACTAAGAAGAGTGCCTATAGCTAATTCTTTATGAAAAGGAACTACTGGTTTAAGTCTTCTTCCTTCAATTTCTTTTAGCATAATGATGTGACTTCCATGCTGGTCAAGTTGTCTGAAACCTAATTTAACTAGAATCTTTATCATTTCTGTTGCAGAAACAACCGGCAATTTCATTAAGAACCAACGCTAATTGTAGCGATGAGGGGACTTTGGACCTGAGATTTTTTCAGATGCTCAATCTCATCAGAGCTGGCATGCTTAAGATATATCTCTACAGCTTCTTTTAAATTTTTAAGAGACTCTTCAATATTTTTCCCCTGGCTAGT
>JACPAS010000131.1 GCA_016180665.1 Microcaldota archaeon | reverse complement strand
GTAGTAGTCGGTATTCTATTTGGAGAAGCAGTAAAAAGACTTCTGACTTCTTTGAAATTTGAAAAGTTCTTAGAATCTCACAGAGTTGAAGATGCACTTGGTAAAGTGAGGTTAACTGGCGTTATTGCTCAGTTGGTAAAATACTATGTAATGTTGTTATTCCTTCAGGCAGCAGTTGACCTATTAAATCTAGGTTCATTTAGTCTGTTTATAAGCTGGGTACTATTCTATGCACCTGCTTTCCTTGGTGGTATAGCATTGTTTGTAGGATTTGCACTAGTTGGTGAATTTGCAAAAGAGAAAATCCTAGAAGTAGGAAAAGACCAATACCTTACAATGGGTGCGAATGGTACGAAGATTTTCTTAATGTTCCTTGGTACCATTGCAGGCTTAGATACAGTAGGATTCAACACTGTAATAATTAGAGAAGCCGTGATTACATTAATACAGGCTTTCTCATTTGGAGCTGCATTGGCATTTGGTATTGCATTTGGTCTTGGTGGACAACAGTTTGCCAAAGATACTATTGAGGAAATGCACGGCCATTTAAGGAAATAACTTGTTTTCTTTTTATTTTCTATTTTTCTAATCTTTTTAAATTCATTCTACCTAATTAATATAAGATTGTTTGAACTAGCGTTCAAATATCATATCTCGTCTACGGGATTCCTTAAGTGCATAATAAGTTCTTAAGGCTCGATATGATGACATGAACAACCGCCTAGGGGAAACCCAATGAGGAGGCCTAACAGCGTCTGACCACAATTTTTGACCGAAGTTATTTCCGAGGGCAAAAATTAGTCCAATTGAACCATCGTTCAACGAACCTCCAAAATCGTTAGATTTTGAAGGTGTTTCAAAAACCATGAGAATAAACTTGAACTTACCTTCCTTTTTAAATTTTCTTAAACAAATTAATTCTTTATTCTCTTCCACGCCACGGTAGCTCAGTTGGCAGAGCACACCGCTGAAGATCAAAATTAGACACGGTGGGGTCGCTTGTTCAAACACGAGCCTTTTGGGTTCATGAGGCCTTTCTAGCAAAAGGCTAGTGGTCATCCAAAAGACTAAACTAAAAAGGTTCGTTTGAAATTCAGGCCCGTGGCATTTTTTGTTTTCTATTTCTAATCTTGCAGATGAACGATAATTTTTAAATTGTTTTTTACAGTAGTTCTTTATGACTGTTAGTTTAAAGCTGGTTAGCAGTAGTTCTGCAAAAGTAAATCCAGCATTAGCTGATGCGCTTTCAAGAATTGCAAGATTCAAACCTCTGGAAGAAAGGGTGGATGCAGTAGAAGACTTAGTTTTACTGCATAGAGCTTCTGTGAGCAGATCAAGAAAACATTTAGCAGCTCTACACGAACAGGATATAGACCTAATCTTAGAAACCCTTGGCCGACTAATTAGTACAAAACTGGAGGATCCGGTGATAAGAGAAGCAGCTCTAGAGTCTCTTTCCATGCCTCAATTATTTAATGGATTTGCAAGAATTGTAGCTGGTTCTTTAACTCGTGGGGTGTATACAATAGGTGAAGTTGACTTAATAATTAAACACTGCAAGGAAATGGCAGAGTTTGTACAAAGTTTAAGTGTCGTAGCTATAAATGCTCCAAATCCAAAACAAAGTCCAAACATTTTGTTAATGCGAGATGAGCTCGCATCTAATCTAGATAGAGTTGCTTGGGCAGCCTACAAATCTGCTAACAGATTTAGCGATCCATGGACAATAAGAGATGCACGCGCCATCTTGACTAATATATCAACCTCTCCTGTTAATTGGTCTATATGCGAATTTATAGAAGTTAATCTAGAAAAATTAGGTTCTAGGATAGATGGACTGGTATTAGATGCAGTTCTTGATGTTTTAAATTTAATTTTAGAAAGACAATTATCAACGAGGCTCTTAATTGAAATAAGAGACATCATTATCGCTTGTTTAAATAAGATTAGACCTAGACCACGTTCACTTGCTGATAGTGCCATGGTTGATGAGCTCGAGGATGCACTTACTTCTGCATTAGGTATAATCGTAAGAAGAACTTCACTAGAGCTAGATTAAGAAAAAGGTTAGACTGAAGGGCATAAGCCATATTCTGTGTTGTCATGAACGACAATTCGTTCATGAGCACCGAACAAACATCGATATGTTTGTGGGGTGTCTTAAAACGGACCGCCGTTTTAAGCATGCTCCTGAACGTTACGACATTCACGACATTGTAACATTTGACTACGCGGTTTAAAACCTTGCACTTTCATTTAGATAAGAACCGACAGTTTCATTTTTATCTTACGATAAAATACTTTTCTATTCCGGTTCCATCCCATTACAGGATTTATCTATTCAGTGTATGGACTTTCCTCAGCCATTGGCCGTTAGTTACATGCCCCTCAGTCAATAAATAATCTACATGCTAAAAGATAATTAACCTTATTCTCGCTCGTATAAATGTAATCTGACTGTACCGTACCTAATCCAAAGATAAAGGTCTCTTGTAAAATCTCCCTCTCTACGATTGTTCTGTGTTGCCAGATCCAATTTCTCTCTCGTTAGATCTATTGCTGGTGTTATACTTTCTTCGGCAGTTATCGCTTCGTTTAACTTTCTAAGTTCCTTTCTTTCTTTTATCCATGGTCTAGCTGCCTTGATTGCAAAACCAATCAGTACTGCTCCACCAACTGCTA
>JACPAS010000130.1 GCA_016180665.1 Microcaldota archaeon | reverse complement strand
GAACAAGTTCAGAAGCAATAGAACTTATTTTGCCATTTGCTTTTTTCATCTGTTCCATAACTTCTGAAGTTGATAAATTTTTTTTCTTATTTCCTGAGGCATAGTTAGTTCCGACAGCTATTGCTCCGAACGGAATTTCCATCTCTTTAAACAAAGTAATTTCATAAGCGCTAGTCATATTAACTAAATTCGCCCCCATTTTTTTCAATGTTTGGATCTCAGCTTTTGTTTCAAACCTAGGTCCATGCATAGTAGCAACAATGCCATTATCTCTAAGTTTTATTTTTGCAATTTTTGCAGCTTGCTTAACTAGATCTTTTAGTTCAAACGGTTCAGTCATATCTGTGTGCCTAATTCCACCTGAAAAGTCATCAAAAAACGTAATTGGTGCACTAAAGCCAATGAAATCATAAAGAAGAATCAAGTCTCCAACTTTATAACCTGAAATAACTCCAGATGCATAAGTTGCAAAGGCAGCGGTCACTCCTAATTTTTTCAGTGCATAAACATTTGCGCGATAGTTTACATTATGGGGCGGAAACTGATGTCCTTCTCCATGCCTTGGAATAAATAAAATCTCATTCTTTAGTAATTTACATCTATGAACAGTCGCATATCCGTATGGGGTAATCACTTCCTCTTTTTCAATTAATTTTCCCAAGTAGTAGACTCCGCTTCCACCGATTATTCCTAACATAGAAGTAGCTTTTACTTTAAGGATTATAAATTATTCTTTCAGTACCAAATCTTCTATTTTAAAACCTTCCCAGTTTTCAAATACCACAAATAAAAATCCAATTCACCCTGAGTCAAATCAGTAGCCTCACACAACGGTTCCAATTTCTTCTCAAATTTCAAATATCTTTTTTTATTCAAACTCGTAGGCAGCTCTCTAATCATTTTATTTTCATTCATGATTCTAATGATGTGCCGATCTAGAATTGCAACATCCATAAATCCAATATTCCTCAGAAAATGGCTTGCTTCTTTATATCCGTAGCCTTTGACATTTTCAACTAAGAATTCCCTTGCCTCTTTTTCATGCTCAAATTCTTCCAATTGATTTTTAATATCTAAAAATTTGCTTCTTGCTTCAATAATATACTCTGCCCGTTTGTTGTAAAATCTATAACCCAATCTTCTAAGAGCAGCACTCAGCTTCTTTTGATCCGATTCAAAAAACAAATGCTCAATTGAATTCTGCACTTTCAGTCCCATTTCCGCAGAAGAATTAGCAGTCAATAAGCAAAAGCACATCTCGGAAAAAACTTTTCTTGGATTAGAATAAACCTGTTTAAACTGTTCAAGTCTTTGTTCGACTAACTGACCAACCGAATTAGTTTTCATCTCCTCGATCTGCTCGATTAACTTCTCCACTTTCACAGCCTCAGAAAATTCTCCAAAATCTTCTCCCCGTTTTCCGTGTGCCAAACCTCTGGATGGAATTGTACTCCAAATATCTTTCTAGTCTTATGTCTCATTGCTTCAAATTTACAAGTAGAAGAATACGCAAGCCCAACGAAATCAGAAGGAATCTCTTTCACTTCATCGTAATGTGAGACCCAGGCATTAAATTCTTTAGGAATTCCTTTGAACAAAATATCCTCCTGATCAACTACAATTTTAGCTAATCCATACTCTGCGCTTTTTCCTTTTTCAACTTTTCCACCAAGTATATGTGCAATCAACTGGTGGCCAAAGCAAACTCCAAGAACCGGATAATCAATCTTTCCCAAATCAATCATTTTAACGATTAATTCACTTAATCCGTTGTTTCCTTTGTAAACAGAGCTTGGCCCACCGCTTAAAATAATTTTCTGCAATTTCTGGAGCTTTTTTTCAACATCCAAATAAGGAGATTTATTGTCTACGATTTGTGTTTCAAAGCCCAAATCCCTGCAGTTCCTCTTAATTAGATGAGTATACTGGGAACCATTATCAATAATTAGAATCATAATTTTACTTATACTTTCTTTTATTTAAACTTACTTTCTTTCATGTATTGTACCTTCTAAAGCCGAAACATCTACCCCCTTCCTAATCAAACCCTTCAAAATTAATAATGCTGCTTCTCTTGATTGTGGACTTGGATGCTTTAAACTTGCTGGTAGCGATTTGAGAATTAGCTTCTTACAGTCTTCATTATTTTTCGCAGCACTTGCCAGACAATCTATAAAACTATTCTCCACTCCAGTGTGGATATACACCTCAACCAATTTAAATAAACTCGGAATTGCATAATATATATCTACATTTGCTATTGAGGCATCTTTTAATGCGTGTGCAACTGCGACTTTCTGTTTTATATCTAGGTTCGGATTCTCAAGTTGATCAATTACCTCCCTGAGGTTATTATCAAGTTCTTCACTTTTTATAATCTTTTCAAGTTTTATTTGCGCACTTTTTTGGTTTTTACCATCTGAGTCATACGCCTGGCAAATAATTTTTAAAATTTCATTAGCATCCATTCACTTCACTTTTTTCAAAAATTCATTTATCCTCTTTTTCGTTTCCTGATCTGAATTTTTTGCAATTTTCTTCAGGCATGCCCCTGCAGCTTCTCTTACATTCTTCGGATTTTCAATCCCTAAGCAATCCGCAATATCATTAATAAATTTAGAAACGTTAATTCCATTCTCAGATGCAATTGCAAGCAGGTCAATAGAAAGAACCAGTCCATTCGGAG
>JACPAS010000075.1 GCA_016180665.1 Microcaldota archaeon | reverse complement strand
AAATTAGATTGTATGAACGAGAACACGGCAGAACCGAATTTAGATATCCGTTATTTTCTGGTGAGATATTTATTATACAGGTTGCAAGAGTGAAGAATGATACTGTACGCATTTACGATTGAAGGATTCCAAATAACGAATACAAAAACTTCAAAAAAATAAAACTCGCTTTTTCGATTAAATATTTCCACTTTTCCTTCTCGGTTTTTATCCAGTTTGGATAACTAATTACACCTGCTTTTTCTGCAGGTGTAAGTCTCAAAGTCATATGCTTCCTCACAAAATTATAATTCACCCAGTAGAAATTCATCATTATATTTCCTGTTCTTAATGAATGAAAACCCCTTTTCTTATGTAACCATGCCCTGAGAGTATTCTGCAATCTTTCTATAGGATTATTATTCCACTTATCTTTGAACCCCTTATAAGGGTAGTGGAATGCGTGGTAAAACAGAACACTGTAAGTATAACGTATAGCTCCCTTATAAGAAGCTAAAGCGTCAGTTACTGTGATTTTAGCATTAGGTGATAATTCTAAAAGTAGTTTAGCATCTTCCAACGATCTACTTTGAGAGAGAAACCATACTGCAAACTTAGTATGATAGTCGATACTATCCCAGATATAGCAGAATGAACTCCTCATCTTCAGAAATAATTCATCTAAATGAAGCTTTTCTGCTATAAGTGGAACTTTCTTATTCAGAAATAAATAAAGTTTGGTGGAATATTCCTGAATCCACCTTAGAACTGTAGATTTGTTTACTTCCAGAAATTCAGCCGCTTCTCTAATGCTGATCCCCTTTCCATAAAGAGCTAAGCATGAAAGAATGTTTTCCTCTGATTTATGCTTCCACTTAAATCCTTCATTCTTAGAAAAGTTTTTGCTGCAGTTCTTACACTGATAAATCTGTATTTTGCCCCTTTCCGAAGTCTTTCTAAATCCATACTTTCTTATATTATTGTCCTTGCAACAAGGACATTTGAGGGGGGATAACATGTTTGATCAACAACGTTATTCCCTCAATAATTAGGTATCAATCGTTTTTACGGACGGTGTCTTTTCAAATAGGAAAATACGCCAGGAGTAAGATTTGAACTTACAACCCCAGAGGGGATCAGTTATCCCAAAACCTGAGAAAACAAACTTTTGGGGCACCACTGGCCTTTTAAGTATTAGTAACCTCATGAAAGGAAAAGGCCGGTGTTCGAGACTGACGCAATAACCGGGCTCTGCCATCCTGGCACAGATTTTAAACTCTAACCTGTAATATTTATTCATGATAGTTCTAAATTTAAAGACTTACCAGGAGACATTAGAAAATGCATTGCTATTTACGGACATTGCGAGTGAGGTAGTCGAAAAGACAGGAGTCAGAATAGTAATATGCCCACCTTCTGTTTACCTAAAAGAATCAGCAGAAAGATTTGGTTCTGTTTTTGCACAACATGTTGATTGTGAAGAGGCTGGAGCTTTTACAGGCACTTTACCAGTAGAAGCCCTTAAGAAAGCAGGTGCAAAAGGTTCGATTCTTAACCATTCTGAGAAGAAAATTGGCTCAGTTGAGAAGATAAAAACTACAGTTGAAAAATTACATCAGAATGCTTTGGAAAGTTTGGTTTGTGCTGATTCAGTTAGAGAAGCCGAGGAATTAGCTCACCTTTCTCCTACTTATATTGCAGTTGAACCCCCTGAATTGATTGGTTCTGGTGTAAGCGTTTCGAAGGCAAAACCAGAATTAGTACGTTCTACAGTAAGTGCAATTCATGCAATAAATCCTAAGCTTCCTGTTTTATGCGGCGCTGGAGTTTCAAATAAGGAAGATGTTGAAAGCGCCCTTGCACTTGGAACTGAAGGTGTGCTTTTAGCAAGTGCATTTGTAAAAGCAAAAGACCATAAGAAGTTTTTGTTGGATTTGGCTTCGGTATTTTAGAGGGAGTTGGCGCTCCACTTGACTACATATTCTTTGTAAATCAAAAATACATCGCAGAAATTTATATTTGAAGAGAATTTGTCCTTAAATCCAGCAAGTATTTTTCTAAGTAATTCCGTATTTTCTAAATGAAGTTCTATTGCAAGGTCATATTTTCCTATAGTTTCAACTGCAAATAGGCATTTTTTTGTATTATCAAAAAAAGAGATAATTTGGTTGATTTTATAAAGGTTGTTCAGGGACATATTTAATTGGTAGAAACTAAAACCGAGTTTATCAAAATTTAAGGCAAGTACGTGCGAGCCTAAAATTTTCTTTTCTTTTAATTTTTTTATCCTCTCTCTTACAATAATTGGGCTTTTATCTATCTCTTTAGAAAGTTCGGTTATTGGAATACGAGCATCCGTACTTAAAATTTTTATTAGTTTAAGATCAGCTTCATCTATTTTAGTATCGACTAGTTCATCCTCGTAAAAATCATGTTTAAATTCAGATCTAGAGTGGAAAAATTTTGCATTAAAACGATGGACTGTTGAGATAGTGTGTATCTGCTGGTCCGCGATGTAGGAACCGAAATTAGATTTAAAATTCTGTAAAAATTCTTTAAGCTGATGATGATTTTTTACTAATAATAAAAATATTTAATCGTAAGGGCCCTCTGCACTTCCAAACCATGCAGTGTATTCATAATTGGATATATAATTGGTAATTCTTTCTTCTATTTTAGGAGTTGTGTTGTGAAATTTTAAAAATAACTTATAGTAGAACCTATTCAATCTGGAAGTCTGCAAAATTGTGAGGAAATTTT
>JACPAS010000063.1 GCA_016180665.1 Microcaldota archaeon | reverse complement strand
CCCAATCTCAACAAAAACAGCATCTACTTTTAATTCATTACTTCCTTCATGTAGTTTATCAAGAACAATATGCGTAACTCTTTCTCCTCCTTTAATCTCTTTCACTTGAGTATTCAAAATCACTTCAATTTTTGGATTTTTGGCAACACGTTCGTTATTTATTGGCTCACCGCGTAATTTATCGCGTCTAACAATTACATAGACTTTGCTTCCCCATTGAGTTAGAAGCAATGCTTCCTTAGCAGCAGAATCACTTCCGCCAATTACAGCAATTACTTTATTTTTATAGAAATATCCATCGCACAAAGCGCAGTAATGGACGCCTTTGTTTTTGAATTCTTCTTCTCCAGGAGCTCCAAGTTTTTTATATTCTGTTCCGGTGGCAAAAATTATTGTTTTGGAATGGTGTATCCTTCCATCCTCGGTGGTCACATAATAAGTATCCGGAGGATAATTTTCTCTCTGGCCTGGAACACCAGCGGAAGTGGAGTGTGAGCTGGAAGTGTCTGTATTTGAACCGGATTTCTCAACCTTCACGGCCTTCCTGTCAACCACTTCAACTTCAGGATAGGAAAGTGCATGCTCTTCAATTTGTTTGGCCAGTGCGATTCCATCTGTTTGCTTAATGCCTGGCCAGTTTGCAACGTCGTTAGTTAGAATTATCGTTCCGCCACGTACTTCGCTAACAACCAGCGTATTCAGCTTAAGTCTTGCCGCATACATTGCAGCAGAAAATCCAGTAACTCCGCCACCTATTATAATGGTGTCATAAAGCTTAGTCATAATTTCCACTTTAGTAAGTTAAAATTCGTTACAACTTTAAGAGCTTTCTCATAGTTGCTTCATCATACCCAACTATAATTGTCCCATCAATTTCGACCACAGGTATTCCGGTCTGTTTGCTTTTCTTTTGAAGCTCCTCAACATATTCAGGATTAGAATCAACATCTTTTTCTATAAACTTTACCTTATTCCTTGTTAAAAACTCCTTTGCTTTATGGCACCATGGGCACCATGATGCAGAATAGACTACTACATTTGCTGTCAAAGAAATCACCTCATGATTTAGAAATATTAATCTTTTATATTAGAACGAACGATAATTATAAATCTTGCTTTATTTATTTTCTTTATTTTTTCCTTCAGATTTTCTCATCTTTTTTGGCGGCTTATAATCTGTCTTATATCCAGGATTTTCAGATGGTCGTAATTTATTTGGATATTGAATGTCTGTTTTAACATCATGAGAAACTTTTTTGAAAAATTTAAACACTTCGTAGGGATCTTGGATGTTTGCTAAGTTATATGATTTGGTAATGGGGGTTCCGTTTTTTGTGTAGCCTGCTATTCCAGCACAGGAAGTTAGTATACTTCCAGTTTTTCCTCCAAAAATCTGGTCAAATAAGTCCACGTTAACCTGCGCATTGGTTACTTGGTCAAAGTCTAAAATCTCAAAATCCCTTCCAATAATTCCATGTTGTATAATAATGCGTTTATCTGTTATTGCATAATAGATGTGTTTGTGCACAAACAGATTGTAGAGCGGAGTACCAAAGACCAATCCCAGACCAATTAAAAGGAATGGAATCATGAAGATAAGTGCAATTGAACTATCCTCTGGATCTGCAAATCCAAGCAAAAACACAGGAGATATAAATAGCAGCCATATAAGTCCAAACAATGATATCCAGATTGATCCCCCTAAAAAGAATGGCCAAAATTCCGGTTTACCTTCCCAGAGCACTTTCTCATCCTCATCGAGGACTTTTTCTAGTTCTTTCATGCCTCTACTGATCTGATAAAATTTAAATATGCTTCTTTGAACTTAAACTATGAACCTTATATTTATTTAAACATTTTCTTACACATACATTGTAATGTCTTCTCAGAAGCGATTACCTCCAGACGGGACAAATAGCAGAACAAGCGGCATAAGATTCAGAAGTGGCGAGTACCCCTTGGTAGATACGGGCACTGCAAGAAAATTGAATAGAACCTTCAAATCTCTCAGACCCTCACGAGTTGGTCTTAAAACAATCGAAAAAGAAGAGAATACTCTTTATTCGTGTTATATCAATCTCGTGGCAGATATTGCATCTGCGGAACTTGCTGAACCTATAAAAAGGCGCCTTTTACGTTTATTTCAAAGGCATGGCTCAGACACAAGAATTGAAGAACTAAGAAGACTTACATTACTCGCGCTTTTAGCAGAATTTTTAGATGACAAAATAGTCGAAAAAGTAATAAGAACAGAAGCCATTTCTAATTTAAGCCAAAAGGACAAAAAAAATTTCGACTTTACATTTGCTCTTAATACTACTGAAGGCAGACAAATACTTGAGTTATCTGGTCCCTTATGCGAACTTCTAAGAAAAACAGATACTGCAAATAGACATGCGTACCTAAGAATCAAAGAATTTGAAGATCTACTCGTAGATGCTGAAAGACCTATGGTTTATTGGCTCACTGTAGGTTTTATCAATCATGGGGGAAAACGTTATGTTTTCAGAGTTCAATTCAATGGAGAGCAAAATGCAGCTCTTTTAATTGGCCAAGGTATTTACCCATTTGATATACGGCTTGCAAGAGCAGAGGCAAAACTCTATGAAGTATTTAGGTCACTCCCACTTCAAGCTATATATATTCCAAAAGTTTTTGCCGTTCTTGGTGCTCGTGAAGAAGGTGGTATAGTCATGGAAGATTGCACAAAAGGTGGAAATGCAATTCTCACTCCAACTGGAAATAAGGGCTCACTTCTCATAC
>JACPAS010000062.1 GCA_016180665.1 Microcaldota archaeon | reverse complement strand
TGGATTTAATTTAGATGCAAACTTAACTAGCGGCGAAATTTCAGTAGAGGTTCATTTTATCGCAAGGATCAGAAGAACCTAATTAATTAAAAACTAATTCTTCTTTATTATTAACAGACTTGATTAACACCTACTAATTAGCTTAATTCATTTATGAGTTGACAGGAAACTCCTGTCAAATATAAAAATCAGAAAATGAAAGAATGAGACTAGATTTTTATGATTGAAAATATCTACAAAGGAGACTATCGTTTATTGGCGGTAATACCGATATTGCTTATAGTTGCTTCGTTATTTTTAATACCAAACATAAAAATGGGTGTAGACTTTAGTGGAGGAACTTTAATCTCACTCAGTTTATCTGAAAAAGTTAGCGCAGAAACATTAAAGGCTAATCTGGAAAATGACGGGTTGATTGGAACCGTAAGAGTATTCGACAGTGCACTTGGCCAACAGGTTGAGATTGAGCTACCACAGAGCGAAGAATTAACAAAAGCTGAGAGACTCAAAGGCGATTTCAACAGTTTGCTCAACCAGGTAATCTCACTAGAAGTACAGTCTAGTACAGATCAAAAAATACTAAATGAATATATACAAAAGAAGCAGGAGTTAGACTCTCTGGCAAATCAGATGTTTGGACTTGCAAAAAGTGAGAAGAAAGCAGATGATTTTGCAAACTTAAATCTTCTCCAGAAAGAATTTTCAAATTCATATAACATCGTCTTTAACAATTATCAGAATGGGATTCAGAATGCAATAAATAAGTATGTAAAATACAATGCTATTTCAGTTCAAACCGTTAGTCCATTATTAAGTGTGAAATTCATAGAAAAAGCAGTCTGGGTCGTTATCGGAGCAGGTATCCTAAGCGTTATTTTTGTTTTCTTATTTATAAGGGAACTTATCCCAAGCCTTGCAGTAATAAGTGGCGCAGTGGCAGACATAATAATTGCATTGGGTGCAATGAGCTTATTCCAGATTCCATTTACGCTTCCATCATTTGCAGCACTTCTTATGCTTATTGGATTTTCATTGGATACAGATATCCTGCTTACAATGAGAATGATCAAAAGAAAGGGAGAACCAAGGGAAAAGGCATTTGATGCACTTAAAACTGGAACGACAATGAGTCTAGCTGCAATAATTGCATTTGGAACTTTGTTTATAGTAAGCCAGATAACGCACATTCCAACTTACTATGAGATTTCTTCAGTTGCACTTGCTGGTCTTATTGGTGACTTATTCGCAACATGGGGACTAAATGCAATATTAATGATATGGTACTTAGAGAGGAAAGAGCATGGAATTAGTCAAGGATAAAAAATTTATAATAATGTCAATCATACTGCTTGCAGCAGCTTTTGCCATAGTAAACTATCCCAGGTATTCCGGACTTCTCTTAATCTCATCCTTAATTACTTTTGGAGCCCTCTCTTTAATTTGGAAAGAGCCTAAGTTTAAAGTAGCTGGATTAGTCATGTTAGTTATTCTTTCTATGCTGAACATTGGAGTTAATGGAATAAAATTTGGAATTGACTTTAGCGGTGGAACAAGAATTCCGGTCTTATTGGAACAATCCGTAGACCAAACAACAATGAGTGAACTGGTGCAGACAATAAAGGCAAGGGCAAGTGTGCTTGGATTAACAGAAGTTAAAGTCAGGTCAATAGGCGACTCGGAAATAGACGTGGAAATTCCAAGCAGTGATCCTGAGCAGATAACATTCATAGAAGAGATACTCTCCCACCAGGGTGTTTATACTGGAGTCGTGGATGGAAAAATTGCTATTTCCGGAGAGAACATTTATTCTAATTCAATCCGGCCAGTAAGTTCAAGCCAAAGCAATGCAGATTGGGCAGTTGGTTTTCTAATTAATAAAGAGGGTGCTGAACATTTTGCAAAAACAGTGAAAGGAAAGGCAAATTACCCATTATATATGTTTTTAGATAGACCAAATGATGTAATTATTGTTTTGAGTAAAGATGAATTGAAAAAAAATGCTCCTATAGGGGCAACTGAAAAAGATTTAGTAAAGGCTGTGGAAAAGGCACTTGAAGTAGAGGAGAATACGATCCCGGTTCTTTTGTTTGAGGAATCAGATGGTGAACTAATTTCAGAAGGAATTGACTTAAATTCAAGTGCGCCGAATAAAAGTAAGGCAATAGTTTCAGATCAGATTAGCTCAAAGATGAAGGATACACTTATTGAAAAAGGTTATAAATTAGTTGAAAAACCAGCGCCTGAAATGGAATTGGTTTATCAGAATTTGAGATCCAATGAGTATATTGTTTCAGAGTGGAAAGCGATTGGTTTATTATCCTCACCTCTTCTGGCTGCAAGTGTAACTGATGGTGTTGCAAATTATAATTATTTGATTAGCGGATCAGTTCAGTCAGCAGGTCAGCAGAAAGTAAAGGAAATCAATGAGAATGTAAAACGAATAGAGTCCGTACTTAAAGGCGGTTCGTTACCAGTTCAGATTTCACTTGGAAGCCGAACTGTTCTGCCAGCTAGTTTGGGTGCGGAGTTTTTAAATATTAGTTTAATTGGAATTGTAATTTCTTTAATTTTAATTTCAATATTTATAGGACTCAGGTATATGAGAATAAATGTTATTTTACCAATCGTGCTCATTAGTATTTCTGAATTAATGATTTTACTATCTGTGCTTGGTTCTTTTACGATCGATTTGGCTGAGACTGCTGAGAAATTAGAGGAACGCGCAGAACATGCATTCAGCATTATTAAGACTAACATCGTTGTTGCAATAATGGCTATGGTGCCACTGTTATTTTCAGGCCTGGTTGAGGTTATCGGTTTTGCTATTTCTACTATGTTGGGTGCTTTGTTGGGTTATTTATTATCCAGACCTGCGTATGGATTCGTAGTTGAGAAGGTTGCGGAAAAGTAAATTGAATTGTGTAAAATCATTTATAGATGTGTTTTTTAAATCTTTGTAAGAAAATACTAATTATGACTATGCTCAGAAGAGACTTTCTAAGAATCACTGTTGGTGCTGGAGCAGGTTTGGCTGCGCCCATACTAGTTGCTGGCTGCGTCGAAATTGCAGCCCCTATAAGGGTAGGATGCGGAGCAACAGGAGCTCCATTGGTGGAGGGACCAGCAGATTACAAAGCATGGTATGAAAGCCGTAATATCCCAGTAGCAAAAGGTACTAAATTTAGTCATCCAACCTATAAAGGAATTGAATTAGTAAGTTTGACTAGTGATGTAATCCAGCAGTTAGATGGAATTGCAGTAACTAGAGCGGAAAAAGAAGCTGTAAAAAAAGGATTAGATGTTACAAGAATCGTACGAACCAAAGTAACAACTGAACTTAAATTAACTGAGGTTGGAATTAGTCCTGGAGTCTTCGAAGAATATAGACTTAGAACTGCTGCTGCAATGGAAAATCTTTTTTCATATGCAGGGGTTTACGGATGTGCAAAGATTGATACACCCCATGTAGGATTTACAAGATTAACTGCTGGAACAGGTGTAGTAACTCCACAGACTTTTTCTGATATTCAAGCACAAGTAGTCCATGAGATATTTGAAGTCTTAACTGGCCATTACAGGGTAACAGCTGGAAGTCAGAGTTTTGATCTGCAAGTTGAGGCAGAATTAGTAGGTGGAGTTTTAGGATTTAATGCTTATTCACGTAGTTATTCATTTGATAGGGAAAACGGCTTAGTAAATATTAGTGCGAGTTTAATACCACCAATAGTTTCAATTGGAAGTGGTGGAAC
The DNA here is from genome assembly GCA_016180665.1 of Microcaldota archaeon. Classification (GTDB taxonomy): domain Archaea; phylum Micrarchaeota; class Micrarchaeia; order Anstonellales; family Bilamarchaeaceae; genus JACPAS01. The sequence continues at coordinate 1,714 of JACPAS010000062.1, read as the reverse complement.
GTTCGCATGCCACACTTCAATAACTGAGCCACTTCATGCAGTAATGACACCACATACGCTGAGTAATGCTGGAAGAGATGTTAAGAGAATATGGGAAGAAGCAGGCAGGCCTGTGCAATTATCTGATGATGCAATTGAAGCAATGTTTACAGCAGAAGCAAACTGGGGTGCAAGGGAAGAAGCAGTGGTTCACGCTACGACAAGTGATTTTATGCGTAGAAATGCAGATTCAATCGGAGTACCAGAACAAGAAGTTGAGATAATAATTGCTGGGCAGGATAGGTTATATAGAAGATTAGCTGCTAGAACGCAATCACTAGAGTTAGGGAGAAGAACTGCAGCAGAATTAATTGAATTGTACGTAACAAATCCTGAGAGTATTTTTGGTCCGTGATTTAATTAACATAATCAACTGAATAGAGCTGGCCATCTGAAGTTATTTTAACTGTTTTTCCCCCATCCAAGTAATTCTCATAAACAGAAACTACACCTTTAATCTTTAATTTTTCTCGAACTGCAGGTCTGCTTCCAATTTTATCAGCAGTTGAAGTTATATCAGAAGGACCCCCGCTCATTATTGCTACTTTTGGCTTTACTTTTAGCAATAGTTGATCGATTTGTGAGTTTCCTAAACCTAAACCGTGCGTAGGCGTCTGCATAATTTCACACTGGAGATTAATTGACCTTTGGATTAGCTTAATCTGCGCACCGTAAAGAATATCAGAATTAAGCATTAAGCAGAAGTCCCTGTCCGTAAGTTTTATTGCTATTGCATTATTGTCAATATCTGTGAATTTATTTTCTGACTCTGGTGGATTTAAAACAAACAAATTGAATCCATTAATTTCAAAAGAATCTGAATATTTGACTTGCTTGACTGGAATTTCTTTAGCATTAACTTGGGAAATCAGTTCTAAATAAGATGGGTTTCCGTAGCTATAGCCAGACCACCAAAATTCTTCAACATCATAGTTGTCTAAGATTGTTGGAATTCCTCCATAATGTTCTGGATCAGCATGAGTTGAGATTAGAAGCTCAATATCATCCACCCCAAGTGTCTCCAAAGTTGTTAGAACATTCTGGGCATTGCTTTCTGGTCCCGCATCAATCAAAATCTCAGCATCCCCTTTTTTTACCAGAATCGCATCTCCATGCTGAGTGGGATCACCTACGTAGATAAAGTAGACTGCGAATTTTGCATCTTTATTTGGGGTATAATGAATACCTTTTGGTTTAGCCACTTCTGGTGGAACAATAATTGGTTTTTCAGCTGAAATGGTCTGGTTAGTTTTTGATATGATAATAATTTCCGGTGCCTTTGGTTCTTGTTTTGGCTGAGTTTTAGAGGTATCTTTTACTGGGTCGAGCTTGTCTGATGGACCACCCAAGTTAATGCAGCCAAAAAACAGGAATAGGAATAAGAAGAAGACTGCAAACTGAATTTTTGTTTTTTTCATGTTAATCTAACCTTGTTTTGTGAAATATTCTCCTTGATTTTATTTCTCAACTCGTTAATATTAATTCTTTCCTGAGCACCATCATTTCTATAACGGACTGTTACAGTATTATCTTTAAGCGTATCATAATCTACTGTAATGCAGAAGGGAACACCGATTTCATCTGCTTTAGCATATCTTCTTCCAATACTCCCTGATTCCTGGTAAAATACATCAAAGTCCGATCTAAGTAGATTAGATATTTCTTTTGCCTTAAC
>JACPAS010000061.1 GCA_016180665.1 Microcaldota archaeon | reverse complement strand
TTAAGCTAATTATACGTTTGTGACTTTCTCTCATGGCTGCCCCACATATGCTCTTTGCAATACGCATCTTCTCATCCAATTCCCGCTTATCTTCTCTAGTCAACAGATCGCCAGATCTAAATCTTGACGCCTCACTTTTCGGAACAACAGATTCAATTGAAATTTCAAGAGCTTGTGCAAGTGCAGCTATATCTATCTGCCATAAAGGAAGTTTAGAACCCACAGAATTAATATCTCTCTGAAGGCGATCAACAATAGGATGTTTTTTTCCATCATTAATTAGTATGGTTTCATAATCATCTTGCAAGAGACTTGGAATTCTAAGTTCTCTTCTAGAGTCAGTTTCTGGCTTAAGCCCATTATGCGCATCCATTACTTCCCTTAAGTTATTTATTCTAGTTACGGATCGAACGTGAACTGCACCAACTCCGGTTCCCATTAGAACAAGCGCTATTGGTTTTCCACCCACACCATCTCTAAGATCTGCATCAGTAATTGGGCCAAATATTACTTGAGTACCATTGTTTTCACACCACTCTAAGAATCTGGATCTTGTGGTTCCTGCAAGAATGCCAGTCTCATCTCCCGCCTGAGGAGTTTTTGCAACTATCTGACCATTAAGCTCAAAAAATAATGCGATGTTCTCAGCTGAGCCTTCAACAAAACCACCATCTGAGTTTCTAACTAGAACTTCCCTGAATTTGAATCCTAATACCTCTGACAAAACTTCATTAACACCTGCTCTTTCCTACTTTTATCCCTGTAAACGGTTATCCCTTTACAGCCTAGTTTCCAGGCAAGAAAATACGCTTGTTCAACATCCTTGACTTTAGCTTCAAAAGGCAAATTAATTGTTTTGCTTACGGCTAGGTTTGTATATTTCTGGAAAGCAGCTTGCATTTGTACATGTTCTTCAGGCTTTAAATCATAAGAAGTTACAAAAACTTCTCTGATCTCCTTTGGAATTTCTTTTATTTTTTGTATTGAGCCTTGCTTAATTACTTTCTTCATTAATTTTTTTGAGTAGAGCCCGCGTTCTTTTAGCACTTTAACAAATACCAAATCAGTATAACTTAGCTTTTTCCCTTCCATTACCTGCTTGACAAAAGCAAGAGAAAACAAAGGTTCAATTCCAGTTGATGTATCTGCAATTATGGAAATTGTTCCAGTTGGTGCAATCGACGTGACCGTAGCATTTCTCATTGCACCATATTTGTGTGAGAGTTTGCTTCTGGAAAAACCAGGAAATGAACCTCTTTTTTGCGCAAGCTCATAACTCATTTGTTTTGCTTCAGTATTTATGAAATTCATCAGTTGCGCACCAACTTGATAACCTAATTTTGAATTGTATTTAACTCCAATCTTAGATAGCACTCTTGCAAAGCCCATCACCCCTAAACCAACTCTTCGATGTTTGAGAGTCATTTCTTTGATTTGTGGAAGTGGATATTTGTTTATTTCTACAATATTATCCAAACAACGAACCGCAAGCCTTATTGTTTCCTTTAGTCTTATCCAGTCTATTTTCTCGGTCCATTCAATTTTACTCCAATCCAATTCAACAAACTTCTCAAGGTTAATACTCCCTAAATTGCATGACTCGTAATCAGGCATAGGAACTTCCGCGCAAGGATTAGTAGCAAAAATCTCATAATCCGGTGTTGGATTGAATCTATTCATTGTGTCCATGAAAAGAATTCCAGGTTCAGCAGATTTCCATGCACTATAAGTAATCAACCTGAATAATTTTCTAGCATTGATTTTTCTCACTAGTTTTTTAGTCCTGGGATTAATTAGTCCATAAGTTCCATTCTTCTCAACTGCCTTCATAAATTTATCATCAACTGCTACGCTCAAGTTAAAATTTTCTAGAACTCCCGGCGTTTGCTTCGCAGTAACGAACCGTTCAATATCAGGGTGCCAAACATGCAGAACACCCATATTTGCACCTCGTCTTTTTCCGCCCTGCTTGATAACTTTTGTCGCATTATCAAATGCAGTCATAAATGATACCGGACCTGAAGCAATTCCTGCAGTTGATTTGACAAAATCCCCTTTTGGTCTGAGAAAAGAAAAGCAATACCCGGTTCCTCCGCCACTCTGTTGGATTAATGCACCTTCTTTAACTGCTTCAAAAATTGACGCAAGGTCGTCCTCAACCTTTAAAATAAAACATGCAGCTAGCTGGCCTAGTTCTGTCCCAGCATTCATCAAAGTTGGAGAATTAGGCAAAAACTCAAAATTAGTCAGGATCTTATAAAATTTATCTTCATAATATTTACTTTCTTTTCCTTCAGCAGATGCGACAAATCTAGCAACTCTTCTGAATAATTCTTCAGGAGTTTCAATGATTTTTCCATTTTCATCTTTAAGCAAATATCTTTTTTCTAAAACTTTAACTGAGTTTTTGGATAATTCTAACCCCATAAAAAATACTAGATCATTAACTTTTAATAATGTTTCATAAATAAGAGAGTCCATGCCTGAATTTAAACACCCTTCTCAATCAAGTCCATACAGGATGAGAATGCGTGCTCTTGCACTTCCTTTAACAGATCATTTAGTAAAGTTGATGGATCTTGGAGAAAAGGCTTATGAAATTCAAAAAAAAGGTTGGGATGCAAACATTGATCTAAGAGAACTTGGGGCTTTAATCCAAACATTAAACGCTATGGGGATTCGCATAGATGGATCACACAGGAAAGATGATTATGAACAACATGCTGTATATCGTGAAATTGCATTCAACAAACTTTTTTATAGAGTTGCCAAAT
>JACPAS010000060.1 GCA_016180665.1 Microcaldota archaeon | reverse complement strand
GAAACAGGTGCAGTTTCTATAGTTGACGGTGCGCAAAGCACTCCGCATATGCCAGTTGACGTAAAAGAAATGGGTTGTGATTTTTTTGTCCTTACTGGCCATAAAATGCTTGGGCCAAACGGAATAGGTGCTCTGTATGGAAGAGAAGACCTTCTTCTAAAAATGCGACCGTTCAATTACGGGGGAGACATGATTCGTGAAGTCCACAAGGAGAATTCTGAGTGGAATGATCTTCCTTACAAGTTTGAAGCAGGGACTCCAAATGCAACAGGATCCGTAGGTTTAGGTGCAGCAGTTGATTATTTGAAAAAAATAGGAATGGAAGAAATAAGAAAGCATGAAATTGAGCTGAATAAGTTTGCGCTGGATAAATTGAGTGAAATTGAAAAATTAGAAATTTATGGGCCTTCTGATCCTAAAAAACGTGGCGGGTTAGTTGCCTTCAATATTCAAGGAGTTCATTCCCATGATGTTGCTGCAATTCTAAATGAAGAAGGAATTGCGATAAGAGTTGGTAATCACTGTGCAATGCCACTTCATCAACGTTTAAATGTTGCCTCTTCAGATAGAGCAAGCTTCTACCTCTATACTACAAAAGAAGAAATTGAAATTCTAGTGGAAGGATTGGCAAAAGTTAAGAAAATATTTTCAGCGTGAGTGCTTATTTTGGTTGATACCTATGGACAGCGAAATTTACCAGGATTTTATTTTAGAGATCTATAAAAATCCATTCAACTACGGAAAATTGGATAAACCTACTCTTCAGGCTGGCAGTCATAATCCACTTTGTGGGGACAATATTGAAATGTTCATTAATACTAAAGAGAATAAAATTTCTGAAATTAAATTTAGTGGAAAAGGCTGTGCAATCAGTCAGGTATCCGCCTCTCTCTTAACTGAACATTTGAAAGGAATGGAAATCTCAGAGGCAAAATCTCTTAGCCAAAAAGACATTTTAAATCTTATAAAAGTTGATTTGAGCAAAAATCCATCACGGTTAAAATGTGCACTACTCTCTCTAGAGGTTTTAAAGAAGGCAATTTCAAAATATTCTTCTTAATAGATGATTCTATGAATGCAGTTAATATTTCTCTGATATATAGACTTGCAAAACATAAACAACTATTTTGTTATAGGGATGAACATGGTAAACCTCGTAAGCCTGATCTTGAAAGAAGACTATTAAGAGATCCTTTAATTGCTGAAAGAATCAAAGGCGTAGTTTCAGTTGATAACTTGCCCCTAAAACCACCGGCTTTAAATCCAGGGAGTAGATGGAAAACAGTTAGCCTTGCAGAAATGGAACTGCATATAGGCATCCATCTCCGACCAGATTCTTTATTTACTGATGGTGTACCTATCTTTGACATGGGGGTTTTACAACACATGGGGTTTGCTCAAGCCGAATTCTTAAGACTAGTATATAGCCATTTAAGATTAATGCACCCCGCAAATCCGGCTGACCGTATTGCCTATCTAACCGCACTGGTAAAAACCTTATTATACGCACAAGAATTAGGCTTTGGAGAAATTGACTGGTCACGAGTAGAACCACATCTTCCGAATGCAAAATCTGTTACCTTTGACATAAATAAAGATTCGCAAGATGGAACTTTTTTCATCTATATTGCAATAGTTTAGGGTCTTTTTCTTTCAGAGGTTTATTTTAAATCTTTTCTATTCAATATTACTCTACTAATTACAGTTTCTCTAGCGAGAAGCGAGGCATTATGCCGATGTGATTGTATGAAAGACAACGAAAAACTAAATCAGTTAATCCAGACTTTAAAGTCAAAAAACAAAGGTCTATGGAAAAAGGTAGCATATGAGCTAGCCAAGCCAAGAAGAAAAAGAATAGAAGTTAATCTAAGTAAGCTAGAAATTTATGCCAATAATGGAACAACAATTTTAGTTCCTGGCAAAGTTTTAGGCTCAGGTAACGTTACTAAAAAATTAGAAATTGCAGCCTTCTCATATAGTACTTCAGCAAAACAATTGATTGAAGCAAGAGGGGGAAAACTCCATTCAATAGAAGATTTACTAAAATCTAATCCAGAAGGAAAAAATATATTAATAATTAAATAGGTGAATTAAATGCTCGTAGTTGACGGAACAAATCATGTTTTAGGAAGGCTCGGAAGCCAAATTGCCAAAAAGATTCTAAACGGAGAGGAAGTCCACTTAATAAACTCAGAAAATATAGTAATTACTGGTTCTCCTCAATCAATAATAGAGAAATACAAACAAAGAAGAAGAATAAAACATAAGGGACGACCAGAAAAATCTCCAAACTGGCCACGTGTTCCGAATATGCTAGTAAGAAGGATAATCAGAGGAATGCTTCCATGGAAATCCGCAACAGGAAGAGAAGCGTTCAAGAAATTAAAGACTTATACTGGCAACCCAGGAAAATTCGAGTCTGCGAAAGAATTTCAAGTTGCAAAATTCAACGGTAACTCCAGGTTTATAACCCTAGGAGAATTATGTAGACAATTAGGTTATCAAGTGAACGAAACCTCGTTCATTAGTTCCCCAAGTTCTTAGAACTTAGGGATGGAAATTAGAGGTAGATTATAATGACTGAAGAAAAAAAGGAGAAAAAAACTGTTTCACGTGTAACAAAAAAGAAAGATCCAAAAGCCGAACCTAAGGTTGAGACAAAAGAAGAGCATAAAACTGAGCATAAAAAAGAAGAGTTTGAGGAAGCGCTGAATCGCGGGCTGCATGCCTCTCCCATTCACGAAGTGCTGATTGAAAAAGCTGTGCTGGGCTGGAAAGAGTTTGAGCTGGAG
>JACPAS010000024.1 GCA_016180665.1 Microcaldota archaeon | reverse complement strand
ACGGATGCGTTAACATAATCCTGTAAATGCTTATCTTTCTCTATTGAATTTTTATCTTCCCACCAAGGATTCTGCTCTATCAGTATTCTGTTCATGGTAATGTATTACCACAGAGTATTTAAATAGCTTAGCATTACGTTGCCACAGTCTACTTATTCTCCCCTTTGTAAACCCCAGAGTAAAGAGAACTGGTTGCTTCAGCTAATTTTACAAAAACCATCTGCTCAATTTTTGCATTTTTCTTAAGAACTAGTCCATGTTCATTTCGAACTACTAAAAGAGCTTCGCTTCTTCCTTCATAACCTGGATCCCAGACTGCGCATTCTAAAGTTACACCGCACCTAAGCAGAGAAGAACGGGGGAAACAAAAAGCAGCTGCATCTTTTGGAATTTTAACATACTCGTTAAAAATTACCTTGTAAGCCCCCGGCTGAAGCGCAACTTCCTCATTCTGGAATTGAACCGGTTCAACCTCACTGATTTTTCTTTCTTTATTGTCAAAATCAATTTTTCCAGCAGTCCTAAATTTATAAGCTTCTTTCAGGGTGATATCTACTCCGCAGGGCTGGAATTGGCTCTCATGAATTAAATCACTAATAAGAAGAGTAATTTGTTGTTTTGGAAGAATCATTCGTCATCAGCATAAAAGTACTTTTGGTTATTCATTTTATAATCAAACAACTCTTCTTTTTTGAAAAATCTTTTGATTTCTTTTTCTGCTGCTTCCTTAGTATCGGAACGATGAATAATGTTCTTTGAAACGGAATTTGAAAGGTCTCCGCGGATTGTTCCTGGAGGTGCTTTTGTAGCATTAGTCGGTCCACACATATTAAGTACGAGCTCAACTGCTTCTTTTCCTTCAAGAACCATTACAAGAACTGGAGAGGAAGTAATAAAAGATTCCAAATCAGGATAAAATGGTTTTGAAACAATGTGGGCATAATGCTCTCTGGCAATTTCTTTAGTAATTTGCATCATTTTCATGCCAACTATTTTCAAGCATTTTTTCTCAAAACGAGCAATTATTTCTCCACAAACTAAACGCTGAATTGCCTCAGGTTTTAGAAAAACTAAAGTTCTTTCTTTCATTTGAAAACACCAGAACTATTTGGATTCTTTCTTGTAAGAACGATAACGTGGAGTCCATTTCTCCCTTCTTCCTTCTCTTCCAAGACCTAATTGATTTTTCCTGCATTTGCTTGAACAGAAATAGGAAAGAGTGCCATCTTTTTTAGAGTACATTACTCCAGTGCCTTTAGATATAGAACCATCACAGAAAGAACAGTTAACCATTATTTCACCTTTATCTCTTTGGCTTCTCTTTCAGAATCAAGTAGCACTACAATCATTCCCTGTTTAACTGGGCCTTTTATGTTTCTGAGTATAACTCGACCAGTGTCTGGTCCATCTAAGACCTTACAGAGAACCTGATAAATTTCTCCATAAACACCGGTTTTGGTTTTTATTTCGACTATTTCTGCTGCTACTTCTTCGCCTACTGCCATAAGATCACTTAGATTTTGGTAATTTTTTTACAAGATCGTGAACTGCTTCACTTGCCCCTCCTGGATTTTCAACAGCTACCGCAGATGTTCCTACTGGAATTCCAACAGCAGAACCTAATTCTTTTCTTGTTGGCACAAACGCATATGGGATACCTTTCTCCTTGCAAAGCATAGGGATGTGGACGACTATTTCTGCTGGGCTGACATCTTCAGCAACTACCACGAGTTGTGCGGTTTTTCGTTCTATTGCTTTCGTAGCTTCATTAACGCCCTTTTTGATTTTTCCATTATCTTTTGCTGCAGATAATGCTTCTAGAATCTTAGGGACTAATTCCTTTGGTGTTGGTAAATCTACGTAACTCATATTCATACCTCCTAATAGTCATTGGTTTTTCTTTTTTTTATAAAGAGTAAAGTATATTCGTATAAGAGATTTTAAAAAGGTTTATTTGTGACTATAGTCACATACAAATAATTATCAATGGCATTTTTATTGATAATTATCCATTAAATAAAAAATGGAACTTAGATTGAGCTTAAGTGAAGCGGAAAAAGCAGATTTGAAATCTCGCAAATGGTACAACCAGAGGTTTGACGGTTGCCCGTTTATTTTTGCATATATATGCGCAGCTCATGCTAGAAGAGAAACGAGGAAGGAAGATGGAGAATGTTCAATGCTTGCGTTCTTTTTTGATGGCAAGACGGATTATTATATAGACATGAATGATAATGAGCGAATAACTAAGCATTTTTTAGAAATGAGTAAGATTAACCAAAATTTCACTAAAGGATTTATGGCTAGATGGACTGCTGATGAACGGACGTTTGAAGAAATGTGCAGGAAAGTAGATTCTGCAGATTTAACTAGACTCTCAGATTCTGAATTAGTTAGAGTAATTAGTGAGTTTGGTGAAAAATATATTAAACGAGTAACTTCAAGCTCGGTTATTGATGGATTTGCTTTAGGCAGTGACCAAATTGTCGCTGATAAGATTCATGCACATTTACTATCAAATGGAAAAGATGGCGACTATAATTCATTATTCTCAGCTTTAACTGCCCCTGCACATCTTTCTTTTACTAATGAAGCTGAATTTGAATTGTTGAAAATTGCTTTAGAGGTTTCTAAAAATCCTGAATTAAAGAGTTTATTCCTTGAAAATGACGAGGAAGAGATAGTTACAAAGTTAAAAGAGCATAGGACATTATATGATAAACTGCTGAACCATCAGAAAAATTTCTATTGGCTGCACAATAACTATGTTGACGGACATATTTTGCCTGTTGAGTTTTTTGTTTCTGAGATTGCAAAAACACTAAGAGAAAAAA
>JACPAS010000106.1 GCA_016180665.1 Microcaldota archaeon | reverse complement strand
CACGAACTTTCTTATTTATATTCATATTATGTTACACCATTATTAGTATTTTGATAATATTAATGTAACATAAATTTATAAGCTTATCGTCTGCAAAACCCCCTTGAGTTTTGCTCCCTACATCTAATTTTTTTCAGGTCGATAAAATATCAAAAAATAGGCGAAATGTAGTATTGGAGAACTGAGACCTGCACCAGGGATTTGCGCCATGCAAATTGTTTTTGTCTGATTGCTTTGTTTATTTTAAAGTCCCCGTTTTTAGTCTGTCGATTAGTTCGCATAAATTCAGAAGCAATGAAGAGGCCGCAGACCAGCTTGCTTCTGGATACCTTACAACTTCGCCCAAACCTCTTGAAATGACCCGGAACTGGGAAGGGGTTAAATCTTTTAGAGAGCCAAGTTTCCGTTCCAGTTCATCTTTTGAAAGGAGTTTACCTTTGTTTGCTAGGGCCTTCTTCCTCAGCTCATTTAGAGGTTCCATAAAGACAACATTTCTAGCGCCAAATTCAGCAACTACTTCATACCCTTATTAGCGTGCTTATCCACTTTCCTCTGATTATCTTTATAGGCTTTAATTTTGTTGAATAGCTTTTTGTTTTTCATATGCCTAATATGGCTAGCAGGTACTTTCATTTTATCAACCTATTTAGAGGATTATAAATAAAAGAAGAAAAGAAAAATTATTTCTTTTTTGTTTCTACTTCACAGCTCTTACACATACTGCACAAACCTGCCATATGAACTAAAGTACCAACACCGTGAAGTACAAATAGCAACCCCGCCACCTGGAAACCGGTCAAGCCTGCAACTGAAACATTAGCAAACAATTCAGCACCTGCAGCTAAAACTAATACACCCATAACTGACTTACAGGTTCCACACATACATCCCATTATATCACCTGTATTAAATTCAAGAATAGGACTTTTAAGGCTATGGGAAGGGATCGTTACCATTTACTCTGGAATACACCAGCTACTCTAAGTTTTTGATTGCTAGCGTCTATAACTAAAATAGTTTCGCCTTTCTCAAAAGCTAATGGAGCAGATAGAGTGAGATCATTATCAGTTACGTTACCTTCAACATATTGCATATTGGTATACGCATGTATTTTTCCCTTCAATTCATCCTTGAAGAACGGACTTTTTATAAACCGACCATTTACGATATTTTCAACCTGAAATTCATGTCTAAGTGGCACGAGTATACTGCGTTCAACTAAATCTCCTTTATAGGCAATTTCAAAGTGAGAGGTTGCGTTGAGTTCGTCTAATTCATTAGTACCAACATGGATAGAACGAATATCAAAATCTTTACACGCTGGTAGAAGGTATAGTCTATCATGTTTTTTTATTTTGCCACCTTTGAGTGCCCCAAATGCTACATTACCTAAAGATGGAAGGTTAGATGTTTTATGGATTAAGCCTATTGGATTTTCTTCAGATTTTCCTATTGGAAGACTAAGAATTTTTTCCTTTGCCTCAGATATAGTTGTCGCTTTTTCATATTTTTCTAATACTGTGCCCGCAACTGGAATTGGCATGTTAGAAACTAGTATCCCCTTGTCAAGTTTCAAGGAATTTATAGCAACTAAAAGTTCGCCTACTTTCGGACTTAACCCATCTACAATAAGAACAACTGCATCTGCCATTGAAAGAGTGTAAAGAAGCGATTGTATTTTTTCAGGGTAGTTTATTGGATTAATAACCCAAATTTTTGGATTGATTGCATCGGAGTATAATCCTAGATCACCTTTACTAACTTCTGTTCCAAACAGTTTGCAAAAATTCTCGCGTAGTTCTGGCTTATCAGATAAGACTGCAACGAACATTTCAACACCCCACTAAAGAACGGAGTTAATTTTTATAATTGGAATGGTTGACAAACTTTAAAGAACCAGGAATTTTAATACTAATCAAACTACTGCACTGCCAAAGATTTTAAAGAATTTTAGAAATAGATTAAGGATTCGGATCGAAGTTTTTAGAAATGGAATTTTTAAAGTTTATTGTACATTACAATTAGGGGAGTTTATTGAATATGCTTAACTATGCTACTCTTAGGGAAATTCAAAAGAAAGAACTGGAAAGCGCAGCCTTAACTCAGCTGGAAGGCGATTTCTATGAGAAGGTTAATGAATTACTGAGGAAGAGATCGCAAGAGGCAATGAATTCAAAATCATTTCTGGCAATTAAAGAATATGAGAACATAAGAAAGATAGTTATCTCTATTCAGATAAAGAGAGAGGAGAAGCTTGCATTAATGGGTCTAAGAGGGGAAGGCGAACCAAAGGGAATAACAAGCGAAGAAAAAGAGTTCCTGGAAAAGTTTGTTGGGATAATAAATTCCATGAGAGAAAGCATAAAAGATAGATGGGAAACCAAAGAAAGCGGAATTAGTGCAAAAAAAGACCGAAGAGTAAAGGTATTAAAGGATGTCGAACAATATAAAGGTATAGACAATAATATTTACGGCCCATTTAAGGTTGGTGAAGAAATTAACCTACCTGAAGAAGAGGCAAATTGGCTTTTAAAAACAAAAATTGCTGAGAGTATTTGATACAACAGAGGAGGTCATTTGAATGAAGTTTCCAAAAGAAGTCAGAGCTTATTGTCCTTACTGCAATGCGCATAAGAAACATAAAGTGAAAGTGGCGAGTAAGGGTAGCGCAAGAACCTTAGCAATTGGTAACAGAGCGCATCAGAGAAGCCTTATGGGACATGGCGGCAAAAGAGCAGGTGAAAAGACAGTTAAGAAGCAGGGAAAGAGACAGAAATTGATGCTAGAATGTACTGAGTGCAAAAAAAAGACCGAAAAGGTTGTTGGCTCAAGAACTGTGAAAAAGATCGAACTAAAAGGATAGGTGATATGATGACTAAATTTCTTAAAGTAAAATGTAATTGCGGCACTGAGATGATAATATTTGGTAATGCAACTACCAAAATTGATTGTAATGGATGCAAGGAAACACTTGCAGAACCAACAGGTGGAAAGGTTCACGTGCTCGGAAAAGTAATCGAAGAGATGGAATAAGAGCATATTTTAATTAAACGGTGATTGAATAGCTAAATTACCTGAAGAAAATGAATTAGTTTTAGGGACAATAAAAAAAATTTTGCCTTATGGTGCATTTTGTACCTTAACGGAGTATGAACACTTAGAAGCATTCATGCATATATCTGAAGTCGCACCAAGGTGGATAAAAAATATCCATGAATTTATATCAGAAGGTCAGAGCCATGTTCTAAAAGTTCATCACATAGATAGGGAAAAGAATCAATTTGACGTATCAATAAAGAGAGTTAGCGAAGAAGAGAAGAAGTTTAAGTTAGCCAGAGTAAGGGATGAGAAAAAAATAAAAAAGATATTAGAGGTTGCTATTTCTAATGCAAAGGTAAAACTAAGCAAGGAAGAAGTTAGGGAAAAAATTGAGAAAGTATTAGATGTCTACGAATTTTTCGAGCTTTTGGGAGAAGGCGAAGTAAAGTTGCTTGAAGAGCTTGATCTTCCAAAACAACTTAAAAGCGAATTACTGGAAATTGCAAAAAAGAGCTTTAAGAAGCCAATTGTTGAAGTGAAAAAAATAGTTAGTTTCACCTCTTATGATCAAAATGGTGTGGAAAAAATAAAAAAAGCATTTGAACTGGAAGAAAATAATGTCCAGGTATTGTATCTTGGTGCGCCGCATTATCAAATCAGCCTAAAAGCAAATAGCTATAAAGATGGCGAGAAGCACATGAAGAAAATATTAGATGAGGTAGAAAAATTTGCAGTTAAGAATAATTGCAGTTTCGAAATGGAGATAGAAAAATGAGGAAAATGAGATATTGCTCGGTGTGTAGGGAGTATACTCTTTCTAAGAATCACTGTGGCAGAATTTCAATTTCTGCCCACCCTGCGCCTTTTAAAGTAAATAGCCCTTATGATAATTACAGAAGAGTTAGCAAAGGGATTTGTTCATGAAGGATACGGTCGTTGTTGAAAGAAAAAAGATAAAATTAAAGAAGGCTATTTTAATCACTGGCCTCCCTGGAATTGGGTTAATTGGAAGAGTCGTCGGTAAATATTTAATAGATGAACTTAAGGGAGTTAGAATAGCAAATTTATATTCGCCGCACTTTCCGCATCAGGTTTTTATGACTAAAAAAGGTGGAATGAAACTTATAAGAAATAAGTTCTATTTAGTCAAAACCAAAAAATATGATTTAGTTCTTCTCATAGGAGATGTACAGGCAATAACTTCTTATGGTCAGTATGAGGTTGCAGACGTAATACTTGATTATGCAAAGAAAGTGGGTATTGAAAAAGTATTAACAATAGGTGGATATAGCACTGGAAAAATAAACGAGAATAGAAGAATATTTGGAGTTGCTACTGATAAGGACCTATTAAAAGAGTTGAAGAAATACGGTGTAGTGTTTGGGGTTGCTAGGGGATCAATTGTTGGCGCAGCCGGCCTTCTGCCTGCATTATCAAAATTAAAAGGAATACGTGGAGCATGTTTGATGGGTGAAACGCATGGTGGTTATGTTGATGTAACTGCTGCAAAAAATATTGTTGTGATGCTATCTAAATTGCTTGAATTTAAAATTGATACTACTAAATTAGAAAATAAAGCAAAGGAAGGGGAAAAGGTATTGAAAAAAATAGAGGAAGAATTACAGAAGAATGCAATTACTCCTTATGAAGGTGCAACGAAGGATGTTTCTTATATTAGATAGCAATTCCAATATTGTGTGTGACTATGTTCAGCTATGCTGAACAGATAGCAAACTTGTTTGCTAGATAGTCACATATTACGCTTTTTTAATTTTTCCTGGATATTAACTCTGATGGAACAAAAACTAGTTGAGAGGGTGTCTTATTCTTATGACTTTAAATCGGAGGAGCTTAAGCCATTAGTGGAAACCGCTGGAATAACCCAAAAAGAAGACATTTTAGAGTTTTTTAAATCGAGAGAAGTTTTGAAAGAGGGTGCGCAGGCAGAAGTAAGCGACATAGGGAACATCATGGCTGAAGTTCAGGATGATATAGGCAATATAACTGGAAGCTCAAGTAGCCTGTCACAAACCACTGTAGGAAAAGAAGCGAGGCATACTAAGCATTATGCAATAATGTATGTAAACCCGTCTACAAAGAAAGCTGAGGTTCTTGATGTCGCATCAGATATAAGCATAAAGGATTACGCACAAGAAAAAGTAGAGGAGTCAGCAGCTATGCAGTCATCTTATCCCATATACTCTTTCATTGGGACCCCGCTTGTAAGAAGCAAAATAAATCCTTACATTATGCAACAAATAATTGACAATATGGAGTATGATACGCCACCACCTTTTGGAGGTGCTTCAGTTGTTAAAGTTGGGAAGACTAAAAAGTCAGAGATTGTAGCTGTAGAAAAAGAAATAGTAAAAACACTAATAGATAGAAAACACAGGGTAGAAGAAGAGATAGAAAAAGAAATAGAGGTATTCGAGTATGTAGTTTCTGCGATAAGAAAGGGGAAAAATCCCAGAGAGATAATCTCTAAATTACCTCCTATAAGCAGGGCAAGATTCAAAGCTGGCCTGGAAAAAGGAAAATTAACGAAAGAGATGTTACTTATGTTTCTTGAACGTGATTCAAAATTCCTTAAGAATATAAAGAAAAAACTAGAGAGTATGAAACCCAAAGAACTATTTGAGATGCTAAAGCAGATAGTAAAATTAAAAGATAAGAGATAAGCTACTTCTTAGCTCTTATGTCTTTTCGTTTTGGTCGAAGGAATTTGGATCCGCACTTTCTGCACATCCCAACTCCTTTTTTGTTTCTCGTTTTACATTTTCTGCAGATTACGATTTTGACTATTTGAGCATCTGCTTCTGGAAATTTACCCATATTTAATTCACCTTTTCTATAAATTAACCTAATTCGCGCATAATTTCAAGAATATATTAATTAGGTACGTATTTAAAGATTTTCGATGTAAAATTTTATTTTACAGCCCTAGTAACTCAGTCATGCTTTTGGTTTAAGTCTTTCTGAAGCCAAAAGCAGTGGTGCAAAAGGCATGAGTTTTTTCTTATGCGTTGGGTAATGGTAGAGTGCCTCTCTTGTAAGGAGGAAGCCGGGAGTTCAAACACCAGCCTTTCATTCATGAGGTTTTTCTCAGAGAAAGGCTAGTGCTAACCCAAACCTGTAATCAAAGGTTGGCGTTTGGCCTAGGCCTATACAAAAAAGATCTGCCCATGCATGCAAAGCATGCATGTAAAGAGCGTCTCTAAGAAATCTCTTAGACTAGCTCGGCAGTTTCCTTTAAGTATGGCTTTGGTAGAAACTCTCTCCTAGGGCTTTTTAATTTTTATTTATTTTGTATTACTTTAATTTTATCTCCCCATCTTCGTTATAAACGATTACTGATTCTTTAATTTCTAATTCTACAGGTTCAAAATCACATTCAGAGTTTCTGCTAATGGTATTATTTAATTTCTTAAAAGTAATTATATCCACGTAAGCCGAAATAGAAATTGGCGAATCTAAATCCAATTTCAATGAGTTACCAGAGCCCAATGCGCAAACTTCCTGTATTGCATTATAAATACGCGTAGAGGTTAGTTTAAAAGTAATTAATTCTTTTGAAGAATTTGCATTCTCAGTTATTTTGAATAACGCCGCCAAAGAAATTGAAAGTATAATGATTACTAGGAGGGTAAGAAACAGGTATTCTATTGTTATTTGAGCTTTCATGAACATAAATTAGCTACAGGTATTATCAATACATGAACCAGAAAGACATTCATCATCATTCACGCAGAATGAACCTTCTTTTCCTTTTACTGCTTTCTCAGTTTTTTCCAGGATGGCTGTACTTTGAGATTCAATTTTCTCGCTGCTTTTTTGTGCAGTGTTAAGAAGCTGGGTTGCTACTATAGCCAATATCGCTAGGATTACCACAATTAGAATTAACATTTCAGCAGAAAGCTGGCCCTTCTTCATAAATAATATTTAGAGTTATATCTTTTTATCCTTTTTCTTTTCTTCAAAATATTTTTCGAATTCGATCTTGTGCTCATTTTTCTTAGCTTTGTCTTCCACCCGTGCTTTTAATTTAGAGCGAATATAGAATGTTTCTTTTTTTCTATTGAAAATGTCACCTATGATGGATTCTAAAAATCTTGTAATTATGTTGATTATGCCTCTTTTTGGCTCAGCTTTTATCCTGAACTTTATTATAGGTGGAATCGTACCTTTATCTTCCCATTCTTTTTTCTCACGGTCTAAACAGTTTTCACATAATTTTCTGTGACGCAGATAATAGACTACTGTTAAAGACCTTCCGCAGCGATCACAACGTTCTTCTCGATATATAGGCTCAGCTTCTGAAACATATGAAATTTCAGCTCTTTTGGCCTCTTTTGGCTCTCTGATACGGTTTTCTTCATCTCTAATGTCCATTAGGCAATATTGACAGTATAATTGACCGTTCCACATCTGGAGCTCTGTCCATGGAAGATACATCCTGCATTTCCAGCATTGTTTATTCATACCGTAGAATGTGCAGCTAGAGCAATAGGCCTGGCCATCGCTTCCGTATTCTACATGGCCATCGCTGCCACATCTGCTACAATTCATAGTGAAAATAAGTAGAAATAGTATAAAAACTAGATGGTATACTCAGTCTAGAATTTTGAGTTCTTAATATTTTCAGAAAATTAGAGTATAATGGTAAATAAAATAAAAAGAAAATAAAAAAGAAACAAATTATTGTTTCTTTAATGCAGCTAAGAAGTCTTTTGCTGCTTGTAGTGTGTCTTCAGCTGTTAAACCAGCTACAACAACCTTCTTTCCAGCAACTACTTCCTTTACAACTACTGGAGTTGCAGTGAAGTCAACTGCTGAACCTTCTAAGGCTGCTGCGGTAACAGTATTAACTACTGGACCACCAACTGTGACTACTACATCAGTGCTTGCTGCATCTTTGTCCAATACAACCAATTGGCTTGTTAGCTTGTACGGAACTGCTGCATCCAATGATTTTCCAGCTTCTGCTACTACGGTCCCTTTATCATCAACTAATGCTGCAGTTAATGAAGCGGGGTCGCAGACTGGTTTGGATCCTGTTCCTACTTGACAGGAGCTTACATCTTGGTCAATGGATTTAACTTTTATTTTCACACCGCCAATTGTTGCTTCTTCGCCTTCCGCCAATACCTTTGTTGTTGTATCAGAACTTGTTGCTGATTCAGAACCTGCTAGTGTAAATTGTGCATAGGCCAATTCCTTAGCAATTTTAAACTTCACAGTTTCATCATCAGTAGATACGTATTGGGATCCTCTTTCTGAATAGAACCCTTCCTCTTTGGTCGTATTTGCAATACCAGATACTGGACCTGTAAATACATATCTTATCTTGTCCTTGCTGAACGGCGTATAGGTAGTTCCAGCCCAAGGTGTTGATACTTCATCGAAGTTAAAGGTTGCTGAACCAGTGTCTGTAGTGTTATCAAAACCAAATGCAAACTTACCTGCATTATTGTAAGATTCTCCTACACCGACCTTTTCCGAAATAATAAAGACAAAGTCTGTTTTCGGATTGGTTCCTGCAGTTACGTTAGGCACTACACCAAAACTTGTGTTTTGGAGGAAGTACTGGCTTGTTGCGTTCATTACGCTAATAAGACCACCGTTTGCATATGATTGAGAGTCACCTGCTAAAGAATAGGTAACGTTCAATACCATTGCGTCTCCTATACCTTGAACGGTTGATGTACCAGATGGTGCACCTACAGTGTAGTTACGAACAGCGTAGTTGTTCTCATCTGCAGATTCAGGCATGAGTATGCTACCTGGTTTCAAAGAAGTTGATCCAGAAGTATCACATCCAACCCCATTTGTTGCAATGTAAAACTTATTGGATGAACCAGAGCTTGAGATACCAGTCATAGTAAATACTGAACCCGAACTAGAAGAGGTTACTACTACGAACGGAACTGTAATGTTACATGCTTCTGCTGTTGAAGTAACTCTTACCCCGCTCAATCTCTTCTGGCTGCTTCTCTCCAATTTGAAGCTCAAATCATCATAGTCAACCGTAGTTAAACCATTATAGGTCAATTTCCAGTTTGTTGGATCTTGGACTACAGATAGTGCATCTCCTTTTTTGAAGTCATCAGTTATTAACTTCTGAGTATCCGTAGTATACACTATAACGCTTCTCAAAGAGTCTACTTGAGTTGCATCAGATGAATCTCCTCCTTTGTTCTTCCAAGCTACTACAACCCTCCATTCTTTGTTGTTGTCGTAATCTGGATCCAATTTTTGGTTGTCTCTGAAGGTGATTTCTTTGGAATAAACAGCCATATCAGCCCACTTAGCACCGAAGGTATAACCTGGAGCTACTTTATATACGTGAACTCTGTATGTTTTTCCACCTGCAGTGATTTCTTTTGTAGTACCTGGAGTTGCTTTATCTTTCTTCAAGATATTTCCATTAGCATCTACAATAGAAACTATAGCTGAGGTTGTCTCACCGTGAGCTTCTAAGTCGTCTAATACCAATTTTGTGTCTCCTAAATCAAAGGATTCTCCTTGGTTTAAGATACCGCTTACGGATTCTTTAGCAAGTTTAATTGATCCACCTGCTTTTACTGTTGTTTCCTGACCAACACCGTTTTGAGTACCTGGCTCATTCATTTCGCTAACAATCCAGTCTTCACCCAACCATTTTACATTAACTCTGTGAGTTGCTGTTAGATAGTCGCTATTAGTGCTGGTAGTACAAGATGCATACAACGTAGAATTTGTTGGTGTGGTACATTTTGGAATACCTACATCATCTGTTGCTCCTTTGAATTTCAAAGAATATGCAACATGATTCAGCTTTGCAATGATTTGATCAGCACTGTCTGAATAAGAGGTCTTACCTTTTACCCACATGTGTTGATTCTCTAAATAAGTTTTTCCCGCTACATCATCTGTAATTGTAGCCTCTTTAAATGGAGAGAACAATCCACCGTCTATTCTAAAGATCTGTGTTTGGGCATCGCTTGATAAAGCTGTTGCAACAGTTCCGTTTGCAAATGGACCTGAACTATCTGAAGTATCAGAAACACCGTTATATCCATCTGCACTTAAAGAGTTAATATCTCTATCTAAAAGTAATCTATCAATATCATCTCCTATTAATGTCTTCAATACATACGTACCTTCAGCAACTGAACCTGGAACAGTAACTTCCAAAGTTACCTTCTCATCACTTACAGTACATTCGCCTTCACCTTCTGGCAATTCACATGATGGTTCACCAGATACTTGGGCACTTAAAGTTTGAGATTTATATGCTTCATTCGCAACTTTTGCTGCGATGTTTGCTGCTGCTACACCATCTGATGCTGCGGCACTTGCACCTACAACTACCTTTACAGTTGGTGCACCATTGTCATTTACTAGCTGGGTATTCCCGTACCATAGACTAGCAAAAGCTACAGAGCTAGCTAGAATTGTCGCTCCTGCAACAATTGCTCCTATTTTTTTCAAATTTACTTTCATACTTTCACCTCAATTTTTTACCGCCTTTAGGGCCCAACCAACATAATTATTGACGGTAGGTTTATGATTTAACCAACGAAATCGCGAATTCCATTGACTAATCAAAGGCCCAAAATATACCGAAGATCTTTATCTCGGATATCTCAGATAGGAAGTTTCCTATCTAAACTAGAGAGAGTGTCCAACATAATATTTATAAAGCTTTTTATCTATTATAAACGGTTGTTTATAAAAAACCAAATGAACTACGCTGTGAAACGTACCAGTTATACGTTCCAAAGCGTATATCTTGGTATTAAACTATAAATCCAGCACCATTCCATCTTCGGCCAGAACAACGTTTTTATATATCTCAGATGCCTCTTTTAAAAGTATGCTTCCGTCCTTGTATCTTGGACTTATATGAGTTAAGACTAATTTTTTCACTTTTGACTTAGAAGCTAATTTTGCAATTCCCAGTGCCGTACAATGGAAGCGTTCTTTTGCTTCGTTCTCTAACTCTGAAGAGAAAGTGGCTTCATTGATTAGAACTTCTGAGTCTTTTGCTGCCTGGGCCAATGATTCGCACACTCTAGTGTCTCCCGAATAAACGATTTTTTTTCCTTCCTCTAATCTGCTTACTTCATCCAACTTGATTTTCTTTTTATCTATTGTCACATAACCTTTTTCCTGAATCTCACGAAACATCCTTCCTTTTAAGCCTAAGGAATGTGCTTTTTTCTCATCAAATTTTCTCTTTGATTTTTCTTTAAGAATAAACCCATAAGCATCGCATCCGTGATCTACTCTGAATGCATGAACTTCAAATTGATCGTTCTCATAGAGTACGCCTTCTTTAATTGAGATTACATCTACAAATTTATGACGATTAATTAAGAGGTTTTCAAATCCTCGGGGGGCAAATATTTTGATTGGTTTTGGCGATGGCGAGTTTAGATGCAATGTTTCTAGAAGACCGTAAATACCTAGAAAATGATCCATATGAAGATGAGAGATAAAAATAGCTTTTACCGAACCATAACCTACTTTATATTTCATCATTTGGCGTTGGGTTCCTTCCCCACAATCAAATAGAAATAGCTCTTTCGCATGAATGGCAACTGATGGCATCCCTCTTTCTGGAGAAGGTGTGGCCCCACTTGTACCTAAAAAGGTTATTTTGATCATTAGATTGTTTAACAGAATTAGGAATAAATGCCTTTCTGGTCTAGGCAGTTGCATATCTATTTCTTTCAAAATCAAAAACTATTCCAAAATAGCGTCTTGGCTCGTTGTGATTATAAGGCTGGATGAATAGGTCTCCCTGAATATCAAAACCTGGGAAACAGTTAAAAACCAATTCGTCCCTGCTTTGGTTTCTGGATACGATAGCTCTAAAAACATATTCAGAATTATCCTCTGCATATCCTCTTGGAACAGAAACAAAAATTTTTGCACCAATCCTCAGGAAAAAGTTTGGAATGAAAAGGTTTTTCAGTTCTCCCGGATCTACAAAAACATGGAAAAAACTTCCCTGCAGATCTGAAACGGCATTGAACAGACCAACGGGAATGTCCGGGTGTAACTCTTCGACAGATCTACTTATGAATAATGGAAATGAAAGGTGGGCACCTGAAATGCTGTTTGTATTTGTGAATGAAGCTTGTCTCATACGCAGCACCAAGCGCTCAAGTGCCCCAGGTACAAATGCAAAACCAGGTGGAACGCATTCAGTTGCAAGAAATCTTGCATTTTCAGGGGATATTGGTATCAGAAGAGGACGGGAATGGGCACTTCTTGAAATCTCGGCAATCTGAGAACCCCACAAAACATATAATGATGGAAGTCCAGTTCCTTTAAATTCAAGACAGACACAATCCTGCGAAAAATGAGGTGCAACTTCAAGAAGTCCGCCTTTAAGATGAAAAGGCGTTACTCCCCCTCTTCCGCTTCCGCTTATTTCCTTTTCGAATAGTGGGGGAGTCGGTCTTATTCGATAGCCTCTTTTTAGTACTCCGTCTAGCTCAAGAGGAAGCATCCTACGGGCTAATCCAGGACGAAATGAAACCGTCGTATAATGTGAAGGATTATAATCATCTGCTAGTTTTGGCATATGCACATCCATACAAAATTAGAAACATAGCTATTTAAATAGTTCGCGTCCAAATTAATTTGTAAGAATTTGAAAAATTAGTCCGACCCATGCATAGAGTTCGAGGAACTTAAGATTGTAAGTTTCATAAACAATAGTTGAAAAAATGAGTGATTTGAAATGATGATGGAGATAATTACACCAACGAGAGGTCTGATCCTAGATGGAGATGGGACAATAGTTAATGGAAGAACCCCTATAAGTCCATGTCTACCAGATGCACTTAGGCAAGTTGCGCAAAGAGCCTCTCTATTCATGGCATCCACACAGGGTGATAATATGGGTGGAATATTATTTGATGCAGGGATAGATCCTGGACTTTTTAAAGAACCTACAAGTGACAGAATGCCTTCTGCTATTTTTGGATTACTTTTAAAGATTCATGGAGGTAACTTAGATGCTGAAAGGGGCGACCTAAAAGCAGATGCAACTTATAGAGTACTTAGGACCTTAGGATATACTGATGAGGATATAGTTAGGGCAATTAAAGGTGAACTGAGAATTAAGGATGTGTTGAGCGTCGGAAATGATCATACTGACGAAGGTGCTGCAAGGGCCTTTGGACTTAGATATTTAGATACAGAACGATTAACTCCTAGATCAAGATTAAGTGTTGTTCTTAAGGCCATTGATGGCCAAAATAGAATGGAATCAAGGAAAGTACAACCACCATCAAGAGTAATATATGAACCACCAAAATGGTCAGCAACCGGTAAATCTAGCAGGGCGTATAGAGACGGACCTCACATTAGTGGCTCTAGAATTATTAGATAGTTTAAAGTGATTAAAATGAATGAATCAGCAGATGCAGTATTATTAGATTTCAATGGGACATTGGTTAGAGGTAACCCACCTAGACCAGTTAGTAGTTGTCTTCCTAGAGTATTACATGAGGTAGGTTCTACTACACCCCTCTTCATTGTTAGTACAGCATCAGTAGATACATTAAGATTCGATTTAATAGCTGCTGGGATTAGTCCTAGATCATTCAGACCAGTTCTAACTCATGAGGAGTTACCCACGGAAGTTTTAGGATATAGACCAGATATAAAAACTTCAAAAGTCATAGATATTTTGCATACTTTAGGGATGCCAGTGGATGAAATAATTGAGGTTTTAGCTGGGAGAAAGCGATTGCCAAATATAACTAATTTTGGTGATGAGGTTGTGGATCAAATGCTATCAGACAGATTCGGATTTAGATTCGTTGATGTTACTCAGTTAAAAGACCCTGGTGAATTAAGCAGAAGTTTGCAAGCGATTAATACAATAAATTTAAGAAGAAAGGATTATCAAGGTCCGTTATGGCAAGCTGCAGCCAGACCAGTAAGAACAGCTGAAGCTGGAAGAGTAGTTACAGCACGACCACTACATTCTAAATAGCGGAATGTGTTACAAATTATTGAACCTTTGCA
>JACPAS010000115.1 GCA_016180665.1 Microcaldota archaeon | reverse complement strand
CTAAGAGACTAAAGCTAAGTCCAATGTTCCGGGAAAAACCAGAGCAGGTGGACAGTCTGCCATGCGATTCCATCGCTTACGGGAAGATGCTGCTAAACAATTCTATCGGAAAATTGGCATGATGATGAAGGAACAGTTTTTTGACAATAAAGACATTAAGGGTATTATCGTCGGAGGGCCTGGTCCAACCAAAGATTTTTTCATGAAGGCAAGTCCATTTAATTATCAGATTAAAGTTCTCGGGGTAGTTGATACTGGTTATACTGATGAGTATGGAATAAGAGAGGTACTTGCAAAAAGCGAAAGCATATTAACAGAGCAAGAAGCAGTGAAGGAAAGAGCGCTTGTTGAGAGATTCATAAAAGAGATCGTAAAAGATGGACTAGCCATTTATGGGGAAAATGAAGTTAGAGATGCAATACTTAATAATCAAGCAGACCTGGTTTTGCTATCAGAAGATTTAACCTACAAAAGGGTGGCATACAAATGCGGAAGTTGTAGTGTAAGCGAAGAAAAAACAATCAGGGAAACCCCACCTGAGAGAATTCCGTGCAAAAATTGCAAATCGGATAGCAGAATAATTGAAGAAGAACCTCTGGTTGAAGATTTGGTTGATCTTTCAAGGGCGCACAATATCAAAGTAGAGATAGTATCTACTAATACTACTGAAGGTGCACAATTTTTACAAGGATTTGCAGGAATAGGTGCATTTCTCAGGTATAAAATAAGATAGGCATTCCCTCAAAAATAGCTACTCATTTGAATTCTTTATTTTAATGTCACAATCTTTGAATGAATATACATCAGTCACGCCTACAACCAGTCGGTTATTATAAAAAACCGAACCACTGCCACTTTTTATGAAAATAGCTGGATTAACCTTCGCACTGCTTAAACAGGTTTTAGCTTCTGATTTGCCATCAGAGGTAAAGCAATCCCCGCCCTCAAGAGCATACGTAGTGATGTTTTTACCTGCAAGACCTTCGCTCCCTGCAAAATCAGTGCCACATTGCATTATGTTTGCTCTTGTTTTTTCAGATGAACCGCGCAAATCCATTACTATAAATACATTTTTTGAAGATTGGACTAACGACGAAAATTCTGATTGGTTAGATAATGATGCGGCCTCATATTCTAAATCCTTGTCAACAAAAGCATTTTTGCTGAAGAAAAAGATGTAGGCAAGAACTAATAGAAGTAAAACTAAAATAAATGTTATTAACTGCTTGAGTTCTATGAAATCACCTAAAAACTGAGGATATTGCACAATACTTGTAGTAAGAGTCGTCTCCGCTTATGTAAGCTTTCTTATCAAAAACCGCTGAGAATGCTGGCTTAATGAAGTCTGAAGAGTATTTTAATACGAATGTTGGTTGACCTAAAGGAGGTTCGCAAGACTCGCTGCTGCCCGCATCTCCATTATTAACTTTGCAGCCAGAGCCATCCAGCTGGTATACCGTAACAGAACGATTTTGTTCTGATGTGACAAGTGACTCATTAAGAAGACTTGCACAGGATTTTATGTTGTTTGCCGTCTCAAATGGAACATCCTGTAAATCCATAACTATTGAAACATTTTTCTCACCGTTCATGGTCATTATGAATTCGGTTACATCCGCGGAATTAGAAGTCTTATCTAAGTAAAAATAGAGGCCTGCTGAGAATAGAAGAATCCCGCCTATAAAAGCTACAAGTCCAAGTGAAAAGAATAACAATGAAGTTTTATTTTTAGAGTTACTTAGATGAGATAAACCTATTAGTAGTACAATAGATGTCAGAGAAATAAAGGAAAATATTGAAAATGCAAGTGGCAAACGTTTTGAAAATTGAGAGATTTGGGCCGATGGGATTATGTTTGATGATTCAATAAGATCTGAAAATCCATTGTTTATTTTTCTGGCTAAACCTCTGAATTTGGAAAGTGCAACGAATTCTTTTTGGTTCTGAATTATGGATAAAACTTCATTCGAGATTCCATAGTAGGATTCTTCGAAATAGGAGTATTGCTCTGGAGTTAACCCCTGATTAAATTGCGCATCTAATGAGTAAGTAGCTTCTTTGAGCTCTAATACTCTTTTTGATAGATCTGGATTAAGGTCTTTCGAATCTAGAGAAAATAAAAGAGCTGCTGTCTGCTGTTTTGCATCATAGGATCTTTCATAAACTTCAAAAACTGATTCACTTAAATTTTCTAGTTCAGCAGCCAAAAGTTTATACTCAATTATAGAAGTATCAATATTAGAAAAGTTATGGGATGTAATACTATAGTTTATCTGATTGTCCAAAGATTTTAGAGTCTCTAGTTTAGATTTAAAAGTTCCGTTATTTACATGTGATGCAACTTCTTCAGAATCAGATATTATTTTTGTTATGTTGGGTTTTATTGGAGCCAAGACTGCTTTATAATAAGCAGATTTTTGCTCTGATTCTCTATAGAAAAATCTATTTTTAGTGTTATCTGCAAGAGAAGCTGCTAAGGTTTTATGATTAAAGAATGGTGCAGATTTTGATAGGATATAATCTATTTTTACTTCCAGCTGAGAAAGTGCACCGTCATATAAACTAAGCGGAGGA
Organism: Microcaldota archaeon; assembly: GCA_016180665.1. GTDB lineage: Archaea > Micrarchaeota > Micrarchaeia > Anstonellales > Bilamarchaeaceae > JACPAS01. The sequence continues at coordinate 317 of JACPAS010000115.1, read as the reverse complement.
CAAATAGCTAGGCATTGTTCCTTTTTACACAGCTCACCATCAGTTTTGTCTTTTGGGTATCGGAATTTTGTAGTTTCTATAACCTGCTCGGCTTGTTTTAACTCAGGGATAGAGTTTTTTATAGTAACTAAAGCATCATATATATTATCATCAGTTGCAGCATTAAGAGACCCGAGATCATTAACTAATAGTGCATCAATTTTATAAGAAGCAACACCAAAAGTTTTTATATGGTTAAAAGCATCTGCAAATGTCATTGTCTGGCGGACAGGCTCACCAGGTTTATAATCTGAATAATAGAATACTTTTGTAGTTAT
>JACPAS010000114.1 GCA_016180665.1 Microcaldota archaeon | reverse complement strand
AGGGCAGAGTTTTGTACAAATGATTACCACTAGTCATTGTTCACTACACCTTTTTTCAGCTACACATGAAATCTATTTTGATTTGTACTCATGCAAGAAGTATGATGCAGAAGCAGTTGTTGCATTGCTGGACGAAACGTTCGGAGTTAAAGAATGGCATGGAAGTTTATATAGCAGGGCAACTGATGAAAAACCAGCTGTGAAAGAAATCGGCTCGCACATGAAAAAAAAGGTTAAGGCAATTAATTTCTGATTTACTAGTTCTGTTTCTTAATTTGTTTTTCATATTTTTATTATATATAACATGGTACGTTAATTGTACCACTACTTTTCGCTATATTTAAAAACAGGTTAAAATAATATAAAATAACAATCTTATTAGTTATATTAATAGAGGATTATCTATGAGAAGAGTGGCAATTATTGGAACTGGGATGACTACGTTCGGCGAGCACTGGGATCGCGGCTTCAGAGATTTAGTAATTGAAGCCGGAGCCAAAGCAATTCAGGACGCAAATTTACAGGGAAACGAGATAGAAGCTGGTTACGTAGGAACTATGGCTTCTGGAAGATTAGTTGGCCAGGAACATATCGGTGCGCTAATTGCAGATTATATGGGCTTGAATCCAATTCCTATTACTAGGGTTGAGGGAGCTTGTGCTTCAGGTGGACTGGCTCTTAGACAAGGTTTTATGGCAGTTGCATCAGGTATGCATGATATCGTAGTCGTAGGCGGAATTGAGAAAATGACTGATCTTGGTGTTGAAGAAGTCAGTGATATTCTTGGGGGGGCTGGAGACCAGGAATGGGAATTGTTTTTGGGTGCGACTTTTCCTGGATTGTATGCATTTATGGCCAGAAGGCACATGTTTGAGTATAAGACTACTGAAGAGATGATGGCTTCTGTTGCTGTGAAGAATCACAAAAATGGGGCGAAGAATAAATTTGCCCAGTTCCAGAAAGAGATTTCTATTGAGACTGTATTGAAATCAAAAGTTATTGCAGACCCATTGAAAGTTTTTGATTGCTCACCAATTACGGATGGGGCTGCTGCAGTTGTGCTTGCTCCTGTTGAGCTGGCCAAGAAGTATTGTGAAAATCCTATTGAGATTATTGCAAGCGGGCAGGCAAGCGATGCAATTGCACTTCATTCAAGGGAGAGCTTGAGTAAATTACGGGCTACGGAAGTTGCTGCGAAAAAAGCTTTTGAGATGGCGAAATTAAGTCCTAAAAATGTTGATTTTGCAGAAGTCCATGATTGTTTTACGATTGCGGAGATAATGGCAGTTGAGGATTTGGGTTTCTTCAAAAAAGGAGAAGGCGGACGTGCGACGTTGGATGGAAAAACTGCATTGGATGGAGAAATCCCAATTAATACTTCTGGTGGATTGAAGGCTTGCGGACATCCAGTTGGTGCAACTGGGGTCAAGCAGGTTGTGGAAGTTACTTGGCAGCTGCAGGGACGCGCAGAAGGAAGGCAGGTTAAAGATGCGGAGATTGGCTTGACTCACAATGTTGGGGGAAGCGGGGCTACTGCTGTTGTTCACATTATGAAGAGAGTTTGATAATTATGCAAAAAAGTATTCCTTTGACTTGGAGAAGAATTCCTGAGAGGTATAGGTTACTAGGTACTAAATGCACTAATTGTAATACTAATTATTTCCCAACAAGAATAGTCTGCCCAAAGTGCAGGAGAAGGGGAAAAATTGAGAAAGTTCAGTTCAGAGGACTTGGAAGGATTTATTCATTTACAGAAATTTCTGCACCACCTGCCGGGTTTGAGGATCAGGTGCCTTATGTGCTTGCGATTGTTGAGCTTGAGGAAGGGCCAAGGCTAACTACACAAATCGTAGATGTTGTTGGAAAGGGCGTAAAAATTGGGGATGGGGTTGCGATAGTTTTTCGGGTGATTCAAAGGGATGACCCTGAGGGGCTTATCCACTACGGGTTTAAGTTTAGGTTAGTCTAGCTAATTTTGGGAATTTTATGAGCGTCGTTACTAGAAGAATTACTGAAACAGGAAATATACTGCTCCGATTAAGTTTTCTGGACGTTGCCAATATGAACTGTCTCGACCTATTCCATTGAACGGATCGTTTCAATGTCTCTCCAAAACCAAAGGTTTTGAAGATGAAATTCATCAACATGCTACGCACATTTCAGCATTTTCCAGTTGTTCCCAAATCCGAATTATTTAGTTGATTGAGTATAGCTCATATTCCGAAAGAAATTTAATTCAAATTTAATAAAATGATTTATGGCTAAGGACAAGTGGCAGAAGGTTTTGGAAACTTCTGATATGAGAATATATTCATCTCACCAGGAAAAAGTATTCTCTGCTACTGACAATCCAAAGAATGGAATTCTGCATGTGGAATTTCAGCTGGGCAAGGATTATTCAGTGGTATTCTATTTTGACCAGAATCCAATTATACAGGGATTACTGCCTAAGGAAAAGGATGCAGTAAGAGATATGATAATAGATCAGATAAACAAAGAATTCCTTCCTTATTTTGAAGAAGTTGTTTTGAACTACTTGAAAAATGATGCTGAAATTGTATTATATAAGCATGGGGAGCAAAAATACTCAAAAAAAGAATTACTCAGAAACTGGATTGCTGAACCGAAAAGAGCATTTACGAAAGAAATTTAATTCAAATCCAATATAACCTAGTTATGGTGGATACTAAGGCACTAATTCTTACTGGCCATGGCGTAAACTGCGAGCAGGAGCTAAAATACGTGGTAGAAAAAGTAGGTGGTTCAGCAGACATAAAGCATCTGAATGAAGTACTACTGGACCCCTTAAAGATTAAATTTAAGCTAAAAGAACCATTGTTGCAGTTTATCAAAGATGGAAAACTGGTTTTTGGGGGATGCAATGGTTTTCAAGTCTTGGTTAAGATGGGGTTGCTCCCTGTTCCTGATTTTAAGCAGAGGGTCACTCTCACAGTTAATGATTCTGGAAAATATGAAGACAGGTGGATTTGGCTTAAGGCCAATAAGAATTCACCCTGTATTTTCACAAAAGGAATTGAATATCTGCACGTGCCAGTTAGGCATGGGGAGGGGAAATTTCTACCAGCAGATGAGAATGAATTGAGATTCATCACAGAAAATAATTTGCATGTTTTGCAGTATGTGAATGAAAAAGGAGTTGTTACTTCTGATTACCCTGCAAATCCAAATGGTTCAGTAATGAGTATTGCTGGGATTTGCGATGTGAGTGGAAGAATATTTGGGTTAATGCCACACCCGGAAGCATTTAATGATGTGACGAACGATCCGCTCTGGACTACTGGAGTGATAAAGGAAGCGCTTGGACTGAGGATTTTTAAGAATGCAGTTGAGTATTTGAAAGGATTGTAAGAAACACCTAGTTGTGACTATAGTCACATGAAACATCAATTGACGTAACCTATTTAAACAATAAACGTAGTTATATATTTTAACGAGGTTAATTTTTATATGGAAAAAATCAAGATGGAAATAGCTGGTGAAATTTCTCTTTCAGAAGATCCAGGAGTTACAATGAAGAAATGGAGGGAGATCTTCGGAATAACTCAGGTTGAACTGGCCAAACATCTTGGGATTACAGTCTCAACAATCAGCGACTATGAGGGGAGCAGAAGGAAATCCCCTGGGACAGCGGTGGTCAAGCGGTTTGTTAATGCTCTATTTGACATTGATAATAAAAAGGGAAGTCCAATCACACAGAAACTTACTGAGAAAGAAAAACCAACTGACCAATATTTTGAAGTACACGAATTTGCAAGAGGAATTACACTCAAAGATTTCGTAGAGATTATTAAAGGAAAGGCACTTACAAATGGAGATATGCTAGAAAATAAAAAAATATATGGATATACCTTAATAGACAGTATAAAAACCATATTAGAAATGCCATTCGCATTTTTCCAGTCTCTTTATGGAAACATAAATGAGAGGGTGTTCATATTAAAATGGATAAATTAGCGTTTAAAATTTCTGAGAAAGAGAGGATTCCGCTTATTGTAACGAAAATGGGGATAAGCGAAATGAAAGAAAATTTAAATAAAATTTAGACCTACACAAAATATTATATAAAAACACAAAAACAAAAAGTATTTATATATCTTAATACTATATAATATCCCTTATGACTGAAAAAACTAAATTCATAGTAGTAGCTGGGTCAATAATGTCCGGCTTAGGTAAGGGAATATTAGCTTCTTCTATTGCAAAATTATTACAGTCTAGAGGTTATAATGTAATTCCTATTAAATTTGATGGCTACCTGAATGTGGACTGCGGAACAATGAACCCGTTCAGGCATGGTGAGGTATTCGTATTAGATGATGGGACTGAAGTTGATATGGACTTTGGAACCTACGAGCGTTTTCTTAATTTTTCATTGGCCGGAAACTCCAGCATAACTGGTGGAAAACTCTTCCAGAAAATAATAGAAAAAGAGAGGAAAGGGGACTATTTGGGAAGAGATGTCCAGTTCGTGCCGCACTTAACAGATGAAATAAAAGGTCGTATAAGAAATGTTGGAAAAGAAACAAATGCCGACATAGTAATGATTGAAGTTGGCGGAACTATAGGCGATTTGGAGAATGGGTATTTCCTTGAGGCAATGAGACAGCTTTCATTTGAAGAGGACAATGTATTGTTTATACAATTAACCTACGTCCCGTCTCTATCGCCTGGGGAGTTAAAAACAAAACCAACGCAGCAAGCGACAAGGTTAATGCAGAGTTTAGGAATACAACCGAACATAATTATATGTAGAGAACAGGAACCTTTGGATGATGATGCGAAAAAGAAGATAAGCCTTTATTGTAACGTAAAGGAAGGTGCTGTTTTTGATGACCCAATGGTAAAAACAGTTTATGAACTACCTTTAGTTCTTGAGAAACAGGGGATCTACAAGGCGATTGCAGAGAATTTGGATCTGGATCAGAAAAAAGAGCCGGACCTTAAAGAGTAGAAAAAACTAGTTGAGAGA
>JACPAS010000113.1:673-3612 GCA_016180665.1 Microcaldota archaeon | reverse complement strand
AATGGAGGTATGGCAGTTATCATACAATCAGTAGTTGGCACAAATGTTGGAGAAGGACATTTTGGACCGCTCTTTAGTGGAGTACTGGATACCTCCCCTATAAATGGGGATGGAACAATAACATTTTCAGTGGTTTTGGGATTAGGAACCTCTGCAGTTGGAGGAATCCATAATGCCAATGTATTAATAGCAAAGAAAGGCAGTTTCTCAAAACGTACTATTGATGTAATTGCAAGGCAAAAATTAGGCGAACTGTTAAGCCACACTAGAGGGATATCTGAGGAACTAGAAACAGACGCTCTTTTAAGAATATTTTCCAAATTTAGATCTATCAATGATGCAATGGATTTTTTCATTAAACATTATATGAATAGCCTTTACATTTTATCACTTGCATTAGAAACAGTATTTGATCGTAAACCAATTGACCTAGAATTTGCGATATCACCTAAAACTGGAAGATTATATCTTCTACAAGCTAGGCACTCAAACATGAGGAGAGTAAAAAATCCAGACTATCCGGAAAATATAAAAGAGGAGGATATAATTGCCATATCAAGAACGGTTCTGGGTGCAAAAACTTCCAGCACAAAACTTGTTGTGAGTTTATCTCAAGAGCAGTATTCTAGAGAAGCTCGTGAGGGTTTTTCTTCCCTGCTTTCAATTGATGCAGAAAACAAACCTTACATACTTGTAGTCCCACCTGAAGCTACTTCTTCAAAACATGAACAATTGCCATTAACAATGTTAAAGAACGTGGTCCATATTGTTGAAAAACTTGTACCAGACCAGATCCATACTCCTGGTGTTAGTGGAGTGGATCATATGTCAAGACTAGTTGCGGAATTAGACTTGGGTTACATGGAAGCACACGTAAATTTCGAAAGAATTGCAAAAAATTCAAATGTCAGACCCTATGGGAATGTTACTCTTTACGAAGGTAATTTTGGGGCGGCAGTGTGTAGCGCCACAAGTAAAGGAGTATTTTATTTGGAAAAAATTTAGATTATTACTCCGAAAGCCTCAAATTTTCTCTTTTTTTCTCCGAAAACAATCAATCTTCTTCCCTTAGCTAATTCTAAAATTTCTTTTGATTCGCTTTCTAAAATAAGATCGTGAACTGACTCGGTATTAGTAACAGCATTTATTTTTCCAACAAGTAATTTTTTCTTATCTTCAAATTTCCGCAAATCTATTTTTGTTGGAAGTGAAACAACCACACGTGCACCAATTGAAAGTAATTTTTCAAGCAGCTTCTCATCTTTAACTCCCTCAACCTGAATATTAATCAGATAAGTAAGCGAATTATACAAATCAAAATTAGTAGAGCTACCTAGAGATGCATCAAGATCAATGATATGAATTAACTTTATTCCTTCTTTTTTCCATTTATTTGCCAACTCGATCGGCTTTCCAATCAAGCGTAAGACTCCTTCTTCCTTTACAAAAGCCTGCTTATCTTTTACATAGATTAATTGGATTTTCAGTGGTTCGTTTTTCATGATCTTACCTTTTGAACCATACACGCCAGAAGATACATAACCTCTTCACCTAACCACCAAAACTTTTATCACATCCTGGAAAGTTAATTTATCCTCTTTTCCGGTTTGCATGTTTTTTAAAGTATAAAGCTTTTCTTTAATTTCTTTTTCACCCAGTACAACTACGTAAGGAATTGAAAGCGCATTTGCATAATCAAACTGCTTTCTCAAATTTCTTTCATTCAAATCAACTTCTACATTAATGCCTTCTTCCCTAAGTTTTGCTGCAAATTCCAAGGTATTATTGTAGAACTCTGGTTTAACCGTTGCAACCAGAACGTTCGTATAGGTTTTTTCTGGGTTTGCTTTTTTCAGCTCTTTAATTAGAACAATTAAACGTTCAATTCCGATGCCTATACCAGTAGCATAATCTCCCTGACCATAAAGACTAAGCAGGTTATCATATCTCCCTCCACCTGCAACTGAACCTAAGTTATCAGACAGCTTAACTTCGAAAACAGGGCCAGTATAATATCCTAAACCACGGACTAATGCAAAGTCAACTTCAACAGGAAAATTACAAAATTGAATTATTTGTCTTAGTTCTTTAACTGCATCTGGAGCTAATTGTTCTACTGATTTTAATTTCTCTTCATTGGTGCCTTTTGTCTTTAGTAACTCAAATAACTCTTTCACTGGTTTTTCCCCAATTACTCCTTTTATCTGTTTTTTTACTTCGTTCTCCCCTAATTTATCCAATTTATCCAATAAACGAAATACTTCTGCTTTCTTATCTGCAAACCCTAGCTCTTCGGCAAGTGCATCCAAAATTGTACGGTTGTTTAGGACGACTGTTTGTTTTTCAAAACCTAATTTTTTTATAACTTCAATAGTTACGGATATTATCTCTGCGTCAGAGCGCATACTTCTGCTTCCGAAGACATCTATTTCAGCCTGCCAGAATTCCCTATATCTGCCTCTCTGTGGTTCTTCCTTTCTCCAAACACTGCCAATACAATATGCCTTAAATGGTTTTGGAAAGGTATTTGTAGCCACTACTCTTGCAAATGGAACAGTCAGATCAAATCTTAATCCTAATTCGTTTCCTTCTATTACGAATATCTGCTTATCCACTTCTGCCCCGGCTTTTGCCCTTAACGTAGTTAAATACTCCATTGCTGGAGTTTCCAGCGGAAGATAACCGTAGCTCTTGAAAGTAGATTCGATTATGTTGTTTACGTAATTACGAATAATCATATCTTCCGGTAAGAGGTCCCTCATCCCTTTTGGTGTTTGCATTTTCATTACCTATTTTCTTCTCCTTCTTAATTCTTTTAATACTTCTTCAAATTCAACTCCCCTGTTTTTCAGATAAACAAGCATGAAGTATAATAGATCTGCTGCCTCCCACTTAATTTGGCTTTTGGTCTGAGCTTCTATAAGCTCCTCACATTCTTC
>JACPAS010000113.1:0-620 GCA_016180665.1 Microcaldota archaeon | reverse complement strand
CTATTTTGGAGGTATACGAACCGGTCGGATTCTTCTTTCTAGCTTTAATTACTGAAACTAAATCGCTTAGCATTGATTTGTTTGGACCAGTGAAACAGGACTCAGTTCCTTTGTGGCATGCAGGCCCTTCAGGAGAAACCAGAACAAGCAACACGTCATTGTCACAGTCCAAAGAAACCGAAACTATTTTCTGGACGTTACCGCTTTTCTCTCCTTTTTTCATTACGCGCTTCTTTGATCTGCTGAACCTCCAGACACAGTTGGTCGTTTGCATTTTTTCTACTGCTTCTCTGTTAGCATAAAACAGGGATAACACTAGACCAGTGTCTGCATCCTGCACAATCATTGGAATTAATCCGGTCTTATCAAATTTAATTTTATCAACTTTCACGCATCTCAACTCAGACAAAACGCGGAGGGGAGTGCCCCTCCCCATTTTTTCCTTGATTTTCTGACCCTCCCCCTTACCGGTTATTTGCAACTTAGGTTTCACGCATCTCAACTCCATTTGTTTTTAGATAACTTTTCAATTCCCCGATTCTGATTTTTTTATAGTGGAAAAGACTTGCTGCCAGTACTCCTGAAGCCCTGGTTTTTTTAACTGATCCTCCGGCCAGTTG
>JACPAS010000044.1 GCA_016180665.1 Microcaldota archaeon | reverse complement strand
CAATAGGGGGAGCCATATTAAGTACGCGTGCAATCAAAGTTCCATTTGCACTGCAGGTATAATTAATCGCATTAATCAATGCTTCTGCATATTCATCCGGCACTTTTTTATTCTTCTTCCATGTTGCTTCTACTTCTTTTGATAATTTGTCATCTTCAGTTGCGAATAGAGTTCCCTTAAGTTTTATTTCACCAATATTATCTGCATAAGTTGCAGTATAAGTATAATCTATCTCAATATTCTTGCCTTTTACCTTAACGTCGTCAAGAGCCACATTAATATTCAGTCCCGCCATTGCCACTTCATTTGCTTTTGTTGCTTCAACTTTATCTATTTTTCCACCAGTTATCATTCAAAACACCTCATTCCATCTAACTAATATTAAACTTAATCAATCGTTAGTCCTATTATTTTATTTATATTGTCCTCCCATAAATTTAAATGTTTAGCTTTCCTCAATTATTTTATGAAAAAAGCAGTATTTCTACTCATTGCTCTACTTGTAACTAGCACTTTCGCTGAGTTTCGGTTAGACCGGGTGGACGTTACAGTCTCGGACATTAAAAAAGATGGAAGTGCAAAGATAGAAGAACGAATTAAAATAATCGTCATAGGTCTTGGAGATCAGGGTAAATATAAAGCTGGTATAAACAATAATGATATCTCATACTGGTCGGCAACAACGAAAATAAATGAAATCAGGAGACATATAAATGAAGAAGTCGTAGATGTCAGAAATTTTAATCTGAAACCTCTCCAGCTCTCTTCCAAAAAATGCAATCCTCTAGTGGATCTATGTCACGGGGAGCTTGTTCTAGAGTATGAAGTATATCCGCATACTAATAACGAAACTAATGAAATCATTGCAAATACTGGTTTATTTACAGTAGATAGCTATAAACCTAGAACTATTCGCTATAAACTAAATCCAGATGCACTTACTTTCCGTTCTCCAGAAAAAACCTCAAATAGTGCATCAACTTTAACATCCGAGGATGTTGTAATTATAGATAGTAACATTTACTTTTCCATCATTTTTCCAGAAAATACAAGATTAGTTGACATAAACCAACCGCCAAATGATGTTGCTCTGCCGTCATATATGCCTCTTTCCCAATTAACCTGGAATGACGCTGTTTTAACGCAATTTTTATTTGTTTTCGATGTTGAGGAAGGACTAGATGATGAGGTACTAGGTTTCTTTTCCAGAATACCAAAGAATCTTCAGAATATATTTGCAGGAGAACAAAGCATTGCAACTATAATCATAATAATTATCCTGATAGGTTCTTACGTTTATCTTCGATCATTGGATAAAAAATAGTGATAACTATGTCTGAATACAAAGGAGAACAGGAGCTAATAAATTACCTCCATAAAAAATGGATAAAAAATCCAATTGATGGGGTAGACGCCAAGACTGCAGCCCAAGACCTAAATCTAAATGAAGATACCATTAGACGTGCCTCACAATCTTTAAAGGAAAAAGGCTGCATTGAAATAGATGAAGGCATGGTTGAGGAGTTTGCTCCGACCGATGAATTTAAGCAAATTGGGAAAGAGAGCTATTTACCAGAAGTTAGAATTTACTTGAATTCAAAGCAAAAAGGCGAAAAAGGTTTAGAAGTCAGAGAACTTTCAAATGAAGAAAGGGCAATTGGGATCAAGTGGGCAAAAAATAAAGGCTTAATCGAAGTTGAAAATGGTGTTATCAAGGCAAAAAACTTAAATGACCCCCATTTGATAAGGAAAATAAATGATAAGTTAATTTTGTTTTATGAAAAATACTCAACTAGTAATATGCACCCTTTAAGAATAGAGTTTTTAGTTTCTAATAGTGATGATCAGAAATTTTTTGATGAGGCGGTTTTGCGAAAATGGTTAGTAAAAAAAGTTATTAGAATCCAACACATATATTTTAAGAAATTTCCAGTAGTGTCAGAAGAAAAGTTCAGCATTGCCCCAGTTGCAGAAGCCGAATTAGGTAAGAACCATCCACTCACAATTCTAAGCAAAAGAATAAAGAGGATTTTTGCAGAATTGGGTTTTGAAGAGATGGATGGTTCAATAATTGAAAGTTCTTTCTGGAATTTTGATGCTTTGTTCCAGCCTCAGGATCACCCCGCACGTGAGCTTGCTGATACATTTTATCTAAAAGGAACTTCTAATTTGCCAGATAGTAATTTAGTCAAGAAAGTAAAAAATGCTCATGAAAAAGGATGGAAATATAAATGGAAAGAAGAAGATGCAAAAAAACTTCTCTTAAGGACCCATACCACTGCGTTAAGTGCAAGATATTTATCAGACTTAAAATCCACCCCAAAGAAGTACTTTGCAGTTGGGAGGGTATTCAGAAACGAAGCAACTGACTATAAACATCTTGCTGAGTTCCACCAAGTTGAAGGGGTCGTCGCATGGGAAAATGCTACGTTTAGAGATTTACTAGGAATACTCAAGGAATTCTATGCTAAATTGGGCTTTGATAAAATCCGGTTTAGACCAAGCTTTTTTCCTTATACTGAGCCGAGTTTGGAAGTTGAAGTGTATTTCGAGCCAAGAAAGCAATGGATGGAACTAGGTGGCGCAGGTATCGCGAGACCAGAAGTTTCAATTCCCCTATCAGGAGTGTACCCAGTTTTGTTGTGGGGTCTAAGTTTAGAAAGACCGCTTATGCTTTCTATGGGGTTAGAGGATATAAGAACCTTTTATAAGAATGACTTAGAATGGCTTAAGTCAGCAAGGGTTTGAACTTTTGCCGGGTGATTCATTAAGATGTTAAAAGAAATCAAAAAGCATAAAAAACTCTTATTGGTTCTATTGGTTTTTTTCCTGATTGCCATATCAGTACTTGTGTTACTATTATTACAGCCTAATCAAATTGGTACTCAATTATCTACTAGCGGATATTTTAATATAAAAGAGCATGGTATTATAGGAGATAGTGCCTATTTTCTAATAGAGTCTAAAGACTCTGGCGAGTTAAAATTATTTTCCTTTAAT
>JACPAS010000040.1 GCA_016180665.1 Microcaldota archaeon | reverse complement strand
GCTTCTCCAGGTATTGCTTCCACCAACCTTATAGGGCAATTCAAATTTGACATTCTTTTTCTGCTAAGAAGCACCCCACTTGGTAAATTTATTTTTTTAGCAAATGTCATATAAGCACCTCCAAATCTGGGTCAGCAATTGCTCGGTAAACAGTCATATGACTGATATTAAGTAACCTGGCAATTCTTCTAAAAGACAGTCTTTCCACTAAGTAAAGCCTTAGAATCTCAGAAAGCAATTCTCCGTCAACTTTTCCAAAATTAGATCTTTTCTGAGGTGCGCCAAAGTACAGACTCACCATGTCGTATTGTCTCACTTACATTTTCCATTTGTCTGTTCATTTTTACACCTCCTTATTTTTTATTTTATTGTAACTTAATTTAAGTAAAACTTCTATTTAAACCTATGTAACACACCAGTCATTTTCTTTCAATCTGCCTTTCTTGGTTTTATCTGTGCTACTCCTTTATCTTCTATTCTAAAGCCTATTGTTAATTTATTAAACTCATGATGAATAACATCTGGCTCTACAACTCTGATCATATAACTTCCATCTTTCTTTACTGGATTATTTTTATAAAATCGATTAATCACTTTTGTAGCCTCAGCTAGTCTTTGTCCTATCTCATCTAGAAAGATCGGATCTAACTCTAATTGCAAAGAACCGTATCCTAAAACCTTTAGCTTAACCTCAATATCATTCCTTTTATAAAAATCCTTTAAAACTTCTCCTAGATCTCCCTTTTCGACCTTTCTTTCCTGAACTTTTAGTTGGAATAGCATCATAAATAAAAAACACAATCAACTCTTATAAACCTAATTCCTACTAATCTCTATATGGATCTTTACTCCCTTCTTCTTCAGTCAACTTCAAAAGAAGAACTAGAAAAACTAATTGAAGAAAAAATAAGCTCATTCCATGGCTTCCTCACAAGAGAAGTGGCAATTAAACTTTTGGCAAAAGAAAAAAATCTCCTCAAAAAAGAACCAGAAAAAACCTACAAAATAAAAGAAATCCCAAAAGGTGCAAACGCAATTTCACTAGCAGCAAAAGTAATAAAAATTCTTCAAGAAGTAATTTACAACTCAGGCAAAAAATCCCGTTCAATGGTTTTGGAAGATGAAACTGGTCAAATAAACCTAAAACTCTGGGAAGATGGCATCCAATTCTTCTCAAAATTAAAAATAGGAGATCTGGTTTTAATTTCAGGTGCATACGAAAAAAATGAAGATTTAAATCTCGGTTATTCAGGAAAAATAGAAATTGCAACTCCAGCAGGATTCGTAAATTTAGATAATCTAATTGATGGTCAGATAGTCCACGTAAAATCTTCCATAACTAAATTAGAGGGGGAAAAAACTTATGAAAAAAACAATTCAAAGAAGTCAATGTTCCTCTTTTACATCTCCGACAAATCCATTCGCTGCATCTTATGGGAAGGAATAGAAAGAGGAAAACAGATGCAGGAAGGAGATGAAGTAATAATTCAGAATGCCTCAGTTAGAAACAACGAACTTCATCTTAATTTTTCCTCACGCATTTTGCTCAAAAAGGCAAAAGGAGTAATCCGTGGTAAACTTAATGATTTAAATGTTCAGGGTGAAAACCTAATTTTAAACATAGAAGGAAAAGAGATTCAGTTAAAAAAAGATGATGCGTTTAATTTCCTAAAAGTTCGAGTTGCAGAAGACATATCCTTAGAGACTGTTGCCTCTCTAAAAAAACCCTCAATTTTGAACAGTAGTGTAATCCTAAAATCCTAATTATAACTCATCAAATTTCAATTCTCCATACCTCTCTTTGGCTAAGCTAAGGAACTTTCTTAGTCGTGCTTTATTAAAATCATGGAGACGAAACTGAACTAAAGGAAGAACTGTTGTTTCCATTATCTCCTTTGAGATATAATCAAAGCACCCAACAAACATCTTCTCATCATTAGTTACATGCTCATAAAATGCAACTCCAATTGCATTTCGTATCTCATCAGATTTTGAGTTATAGCAATCTTCAGCAAAGCAATAGGCTTTCATTAGAAACTTTTCATCATTATCCTTATGTTTTTTCTCTACACACTCTAGGAAATCAAAGAGAAAAGAGTAGATCGTTTCATGTTCCTGGCTGTTATAAATTTCTGGAAACCTATTCTTCACAACTTCTTTCCAGTTTTTTAAATCTATCTCTCTCTTCATAACATCACAAGCTTTTAATATACTAAATCCTATAAATATTCGGGTATCTCTATGCCACAAAGCGTTAATCTAAAGGTTGCAGAAGCCTTTCAAAATGATATTGGCAGGAACATTGTAAGAATTGATTCAAAAGCTAAAAGTCAGCTGAACATCTCAACAGGCGACATAATCAAACTTTCAGGCAAAAAATCCGCACTTGCAATAGTCTGGCAGGCACATCCAGATGATGAAGGCCTGGAAATGATCCGCATGGATGGAATTCTAAGGCAAAATGCAGGTGTCGGTTTAGGAGATAAAGTTAAAATAGATACAATAGAGGAAGTAAAAGAAGCAAGAAAAATTGTTCTTTCTCCAAGAGAAGCAATGCGTTACTCCCCTGGCTTTGACCAGTATGTAAAAAAGAGATTAGTAGGAAAACCAATTCTAAAAGGAAATTTACTGCCAGTTGGTGTATTCGGAACGTCAATTCCACTAATCGTTTCGCAATCATTTCCACAAGGTCCAGTAATGGTTACAGAAAATACAGAATTACTCATAAAATCCGAACCAATAAAGGATCTAACCAACGTCCCAAGCGTTACTTACGATGATGTTGGCGGCCTGAAAGATACAATACAAAAGGTCAGGGAAATGGTAGAATTACCATTAAGGCATCCGGAATTATTTGAAAAACTTGGAATTGAACCTCCAAAAGGAGTTTTACTCTACGGTGCTCCAGGCACAGGAAAAACACTCCTCGCAAAAGCAGTTGCAAACGAGTCTGATGCAAACTTTTTCTACATTGGAGGCCCAGAAGTGGTTAGCAAATATGTAGGTGAAAGTGAAGAACGCTTAAGAAAAATATTCA
>JACPAS010000039.1 GCA_016180665.1 Microcaldota archaeon | reverse complement strand
TTTGCCCGGTAGGGTGCATTACCGACACGCGCATAAAGCCAGGGACAAAAGACCAAATTGAAGTATTAAAACCTCTTCAAATTATTTCCAGAAGGTGAGAAAGGATGCCTGTTGTTGAAATAAAATGGTGGAAGGGCCTGACATGTCAAAAACAAAGCAGTTCTTGGAAATTCCGTACCTATCCAGAATCTCTATGACTGACCTCTCTAGCCCATCTGCCTTAATGTTCATTGCGTAATAAACATTTTTGTAATTCTTGTGATCTTGGAAAGTATTAAGCATTTTCTCCAATGTTAACTGGGTTTTTTCTGATGGGGGGTCGTGGGATATTACAATCTCTCCCAACCTGTCCCTTAGATCTGTTTCTATCCCAAAACCTAGATCTAATGATTTAACTAATGATTCGAGTGTATTCTGTTCCGATCTGTCCTTCCAAAAACCTCTGTGGGCCAAAATCTGATTGTTAAGCATAGTTATATTTTTATGTCATTAGTCTATTAAACCTTATTTGGATAATACTATTGCTAATTTCATTAATAGGTGTTTCTTAAATGACAATACGCTCACCAATAATTGCAGTTTTAGGGCATGTAGATCATGGAAAAACTACGCTTCTTGACTCCATCAGACACTCAAAGGTAGCGCAAAAGGAAGCAGGCGGAATAACCCAGATGATTGGTGCCAGCTATTTGCAAAAAGACGTAATAGAGGAACTAAATAAAAATGCAAAATTGAGATTTGATATAAAAATTCCAGGTATTTTACTTATAGATACTCCTGGTCATGCTGCCTTTGCAAATCTAAGAGAACGTGGTGGTGCAATTGCTGATTTGGCAATTTTAGTAGTAGATATAAACCAAGGTTTCCAACCACAAACAATCGAAAGTATAAAGATATTAAAGCAGTTCAAAACTCCATTTCTAATCGCAGCAAACAAAATTGATGCAATGCATGGATGGAAAACCCAGAAAACCTATTCTTTCCTTGAATCTTTTTCCAAACAGCCAGAACATGCACGAAATAAGCTTGATGAACTTATTTATCAACTAGTTGGAAAAATATCTGAATTTGGATTTGACTCCGAACGGTTTGACAGAATAACTGACTTCAAAAAACAATTAGCAATAATTCCAGTAAGCGGTAAAACCAAAGAAGGGGTTGCTGAGTTGTTGATGCTTATTGCAGGCATTTCACAGAAATTCCTTGAAGTAGAGCTTAAGATTGAAGTCGCCGGCCCAGCGAAAGGAAGCATCATCGAAGTCAAGGAAGAGAAAGGATTGGGGCATACTATCGACGTTATAATCTATGATGGAATTCTCAGAAAAGGCGATGAGATAATCTTCCTAACTGCAAATGGATCTAAAACAACAAAAGTGCGTGGGCTACTAGAGCCGAACCTCTCATCAAATAATCCTAATGAGAAGTTTACATATGTTGATGAGGTTGTTGCTGCCAGTGGGGTAAAGATCTTTGCCCCGGAACTACAAGATGCCGTATCTGGCTCACCAATCAAAGTAGTAGAAGATCTTTCTAATGACAAAAAAGAAATCGAAGAGCAGTTCAAGCAAATAATTTTCGAGAAGACTGATGCAGGTGTGATAATTCGCGCAGATAGTCTCGGTTCTATCGAGGCAATACTTAAACTTTTGAAAGATGAGAACATACCAGTCAAACATGCGGCGATTGGAAAAATTACCAGAAAAGACGTTCTTTCAGCAGAAGCAGTTGCCGAAGAGGATGTTTATTTGGGGGCAGTTCTTGGATTTAATGTGGCTATACTTGAAGATGCATCAAATGTGG
Source organism: Microcaldota archaeon (assembly GCA_016180665.1). Taxonomy (GTDB): domain Archaea; phylum Micrarchaeota; class Micrarchaeia; order Anstonellales; family Bilamarchaeaceae; genus JACPAS01. The sequence goes on along the minus strand of JACPAS010000039.1, from coordinate 1,240 downwards.
CTAATAAAACCCCTGTCATTTTAAGTAATATAATCTACCATCTGGTTGATAGATATAAACAATGGGTAGTTGAAGAAAAAGAAAGGCAGAAAAGACTGGCTTTCTCTAGCCTGCCTTCTCCTGCTAAAATTAAGTTTCTTCCAGGTTTTGCATTCCGAAGCAGTAAGCCGGCAATATTCGGCATTAAAGTTATTGCAGGAACAATAAAAACCGGCACCCGTGTTATTAACTCATCTGGTTCCATAGTTGGAGAAGTAAAAGGATTACAGCACGACAAAAAATCGATTGATGAGGCTACTTCAGGGATGGAGGTAGCCCTTTCCTGCAGTGGCCCAACAATAGGCAAAGATATAATAGAAGGTCAGGAACTTTATGTTTATTTGAATAGTGATGAAATAAAAAAATGGGAAGAGAGAAAAGATATTTTAAGCTCTGAAGAGAAACAGGTTCTTGAAGAAGTAAAAAGATTAACTAGAAAATATTTCTGATACTCTTATAGTTCTCTCTAATAAATTGGTGTTTTTATGATAATTGGATTGGTTGGGGAAAATTGTGCAGGTAAAGGCACGGCAGCAGAGCATCTTCAGAAAAAAGGCTTCTACTATCTTTCACTTTCCGACATCGTTCGTGAAGAATTAACTGCAGAAGGGAAAGAAATAACCAGAGAAAGCCTAATTAAAAAAGCAAATGATTTAAGATCTCAATTTGGTGCTGATGCTCTAGCAGAAAAGGTAATAAAAAAACTTCAAAATGATAGAAATTATGTAATAGATTCCATTCGTAATCCTGCAGAAGTTGACTCTTTGAAAAGACAAAGCGGTTTTTTCTTGTTTTATGTTACCGCTTCATCAGAAATAAGATTTGAAAGAATGAAAAACCGCAACCGTGAAAGCGATCCGAAGACTTACGATGCCTTTTTGAAAATTGAACAGTCAGAAGCAAAAAATACAGATAAATCAAAACAAAACATATTTGATACTACTAAAATGGCAAATAAGAAAATAGTGAATGAAGCTGATTTTGCGAGTCTTTATTACCAGATTGATAGAGCACTTGGTGATATTTCTAAAGAATTTAAAGTTGAACGACCGACCTGGGACCAGTATTTCATGAATATTGCAAAAGAAGTTGCTTCCAGGAGCAATTGCCTGAAGAGGAAAGTTGCCGCAATAATAGTCAAAGATAAGAGAATTATTTCTACTGGGTATAACGGCACGCCGCGTGGAGTCCGTAACTGTAA
>JACPAS010000038.1 GCA_016180665.1 Microcaldota archaeon | reverse complement strand
CAGTGGGGTATTCTACCCATGAAAAACGCTCAGTGGAGGGGAGATCAGGAAGTAGAGAATATGAGAGGGGACACTTCCCCTCGCGTTTTTCTTAATAAAATAGCACTGCACAAAAATGTATTAAGAGATAGAACTAATTGCATAAGAAAAAGCATTAACCAATGAGTAGTCTCCCCCACGTTGCTTCTCTACTCTACGCTTATTTACAGCAACTTCTAGATTTTTATTTCCATGAGGAGCAGATTTAGCAAATTCTGAAGGTAGTTGCATATTTTTAGCAAACCTTTCTAATGACTCTGAAGATAAATACAACTGTTGAGGCTGTTGTCTGGCCTTTTTTGGTATAAATGCAAGCCTGTTCTCGTTTTTCTTTTCTTGCTCTAGTTTAAATGCTTCCATAAAAAATCACTTACTACAATAGTCTTTATTCAGTACAGTATTTAAATCTACGTACAGCTATAAAAATATGCCTAATTTAGAGAGTATCAGAAAGCTAATTTTAAATAATAAATTAAAAGAAGCAGGCTCTACCTTGGATGGAATCCTAAAATTGAACAAAAATGATGATGAAGCATGGTATTTACGAGGGGTTGTCTCTCTTAAATTAAATAACCACGATTACGCACAAGAATGTTTTGAACATGCCATAGCCAACAAGGAAAAACCAGAGTATTACAAGATAAGTGGAATGGCACATTTAGAGGTTTTTGAATTAGAAGATGCAGCAAACGAATTTCAAAAAGCAACTGAACTGGATAAAAAAGATCCTGACAATTACTTCTTTATTGCAGTTTGTTATATTTTGATGGATAACCCACTTGCAAGAAATTTTATTGAGAAGGCGTATTTAAGAGATAAAAAGAAAACAAAGGAGCTTCTTCTCAAATTCTATTCTAATTTTATTGAGAAAGACCATACAATACCAAAAAAAATGAAGATTGAAATTTTTGATAAACTTAATAAGATGAACTAAATAAACTTCTTTCATGCTTTTTGGAACTTCAGGAATCAGAGGTATCTACGGAAAAGAGGTAACAGAAGATTTGGCACTAGAGGTAGCAAGGTTATATGCGGACGCGGATCTTGTACTTGGAAGAGACACCAGAAAAAGTGGGTTATCTCTAGCTAAAATGGTTTCTTCTGGAACTAGGCAGAAAAACAAAAATGTATATGATATTGGGATCGCACCGACTCCAACAGTTGCTTTAGCTACAAAAAAAAGAAAGTCTAATGGAATAATGATCACGGCCTCTCATAATCCCCCAGAGTACAATGGATTAAAATTATTCAAAAATGGTAGAGAACTCAGTAAAAATGTGGAGAAGGAAATTGAAGTAAGATACGGAAAAGAGATGGATTTTGCAGCAGAAAGTAAAGGCGAGGAATTTGCAGATGATTTTGCAATTGAAGACCATAAGAGTCTAATTAAGAGTTTGGTGGATGAGAGATTAATTGAGAAGAAACGGCCGAAAATAGTCGTCGACTGCAATGGTGCTGGTTCGGTAATTACCCCATATTTATTACGCGAATTAGGGTGTAGAGTAATTAGTTTGAACTCTGAAGCTGATGGATTTAACCGTCCATCTGAACCAAATGAGAAGAATTTACAGGATTTGATGAAAATCGTTTCTGCAGTTGGAGCTGACTTGGGGATTGCACATGATGGAGATGCCGACAGGGCGGTGGTTGTTGATGAAACAGGAGCTATGCTCCCACTAGATACACAACTTGCAATTATGATTGAGAATGAGATGGATGGAAATGTGGGGAAAGTAATTTCAACTGTTGAAGCTTCTCTTATGATTCGTGAGGTTGTTGAGAGTAAAAATGGAAAGATAGAAATTACCCCAGTTGGAAGCGCGCATGTTTCTGAGAAACTTGAGAAAGATGGCGCATGTTTTGGTGGAGAACCTTGTGGAGAGTATGTTTTTGAAAAAGGAGTGCATACCCCCGATGGAATTTTAACTGCTGCAAAGTTTGTGGAGATTTTTTGTAAGAATGGAAACCTTAGTAGGCTAAGGGAAAAATATAAATCTCATTTTATGCTTAGAGAGAAGTTTAGGTGCGAAGGCAAGGATAAGTACGGACTGGTTGATGGGATTAAAGGACAAATAAAAACTTCTGGGAAGATTAGAAATGACGATGGCATTCGTGTGGATGAAGAAGATGGATGGTTTTTGATTCGGGCTTCTGGAACCGAGCCACTAATTAGATTGACGATGGAGTATAAGGAGAAAAAAAAGCTGGAAAAGATGGCGGAATATTTAAAAAACCTAATTATTAAATCGATTTAGCGGTGGGAGATTGTTACTGTTTAAAATGAGATCAGTCAGTTTAAGAACTAGAGCAGAAACTGTAAAAAGAGTTGCTGAAAAAAGCCTGATGTTGAGTAGGAATACTGAAGCTTTCCATGAACCCATTTACAGAGAATCTGATTCAACTAGAGTCCAACCTCTAGATGCATCTAGTGCTGAAATTTATTTGAACGGCAGTTTGCCACCAAGAGTTTGGATTAAAGTACCTAGATATGGAAAGCCACGAATCTTCTACAATAGCAGAACCTACCAAACACTGGCTGAGGGAATGGCAAGAGATTTGAGGAATGCTGGTTTGTACATTCTACCGATAAAAGCAACTGAGATGAAATCATGAATAGAATGGCAAAATATGATCCGCCAATAAATCCAAGAACAGCACGACCACATTACTCTAGATTTATGAAAAGAGGAAGAGTCTTACTCAGCGGCCACTCTCACAGAGCTTGGCCTAATGTAACTGAAAAAGGCCATATGCTAACTCTGAAATTGGCAAGAGAGCACGTAGATCGAAAATGGGAAATTATTTTTGGTGAAATAATTCCAGAATGGCAGGAAAGAGTTGCAAAAAGAATTGGAGTAACAAACCCGAGATTACTTGCAAATGATGAGAACACTCATAATCTAGTTGCTAGGGTTTTAACTTCTAGACCTATTGATAGGGATCTGGAAATAGTGACTACGGATGCAGAATTTCAATCGCTTACAAGACAGGCACTTAGGTTTAAAGAAG
>JACPAS010000037.1 GCA_016180665.1 Microcaldota archaeon | reverse complement strand
ATTCGTTACACTTCTCGGGGATTCGTTTATTGAACCTTCAAGCGAGTTGAAAAAAATAATAGAGTTCCACAAAAAGCAGAAACCAATTGCAACTATTTTATTATTTAAAGTGACGGATTCGACCCAATATGGCGTAGTTAAATCCATAAAATCAGAATTCGAAGGTTTTGACTTAATTTCAGATGTTGTGGAGAAACCCGATAAAGAAACTGCAAAAAGATTTGAAAATAAGGATGGGTTTTATGCTATTTGCGGGGCATATGTTTTTGAACCGAAAATATTCAGTTATTTGAGGAGCTTAAAAAATGGGAAAGAACTGACAGATGCCATAAAAGCCGCGATAAATAAAGGTGAAAAGGTATATGGGAGAATTCTAGATGGAAAATATCTAGATATGGGAAAATGGAAAACTGTTTTGGCAACTGAGAAATACATGATGGAAAATTCTAATATTGAACAACGGATAAAGGAAAGGGAAACACTAATGAATAAGATTAGGGAGAGGTCAGAGAAATGAGTGTTTTGATTACTGGTTCAAGTGGAACTATCGGAACTAGATTAATGGAGCAAATGGAAGAAGCACTTGGACTGGATAGGAAACCCAACAAGTGGAATGAAAAATTGAACAAAAAAACAATAAATGCAGATTTATTGGATAAGGAATTTGAAAAGAAGTTGGACAGCCTGAATATTGATGCTATTGTTCATCTGGCAGCAAATGCAAGAGTTTATGATCTTGTAGAAAAACCAGAGTATGCACTTGAAAATATTGTAACTGCATTTAATATTTTGGAATATGCAAGGAAAAATGATGTCAAAAAAATAGTTTTTGCTTCATCTAGAGAGAGCTACGGAAATTTGGGAACTGATTCACCAGTATCTGAAGATATGGTTAGAACAGACAACTGTGAGAGCCCTTATGCAGCTTCAAAAATCAGTGGAGAAGCAATGGTCAGATCATATGGAAGATGCTATGGTATTGATTTTGTAATAATCAGGTTCTCCAATGTTTATGGAATGTACGATGACTCTAATCGGGTTATACCATTGTGGATCAGACAACTAAGGAAAAACCAGGAAATAACCGTTTTTGGTGAAAAGAAAGTATTGGATTTTACTTATATAGATGATTCGGTTAAAGGTGTACGATTAGCACTAGAAAAATTTAGTAAGGCACGCGGCCACGTATTCAATATTGCATATGGAAAAGGGATTAAATTAAGTTATGTTGCAGAATCTTTGAGAAGGCTTTTGAATAGCAAATCCAAAATGAAAATTTTAGGCAATAGAACCGGCGAGGTTTGGAAATTTGAGGCTGATGTGAAAAAAGCAAGTGAGATTCTTGGTTTTAAAGCTGAGGTTGATTTTGATACTGGCCTCAAGAAAACTGTTGAATGGTATAACCAAAATATGGTTTAGGAGATATTTTAAACCATTTTTAACAAATTATTATTTATGTTGATACGTGCTCGGACAGTGAAAAAACCCAGGATTGTTTTTGATGGGAATTCAGATGGGATCAGAACTCAACAACCAACTACTGAAGATATTAGAACTAATATAAGTAGTCATAGTAAACTGGTTTCACACAAAGAGGAGGTTGTTGAGTTTATTAGGTGTAGGGGGGTAGAATGCACTATTCAGGATGTGCTTAAGTTTTTGGAGGAGAAAGGGGTTAAGACGACTAATGAAAGCTTGAGAGTAACACTTTGCATGTGGAGAAAAGAAGGAGCAAAGATACCTAGATTAACCCCCGGTAGGAAACAGGTCGAATATTAAAGCCAAATAGGATTTCTGGATCTGCTACTTATAAACACCATAGCCCAAAGTTTCTGATTTTAATTTACCAATAAAAGACAAAATAGTAATTATTAGAGATAAAAATGAAATTGCAGGTAGTATGACAAATAGTAAAACCAGGCAGAAAATAAGTAAAAAAAATGAGGTTGAATTCTTTATTGTAGTGAGGGAATTATTTTGATACTGATAAGCACTTTTTGAAAAAAGAACAAATAATGGGAAATAAATTTCAGCCATATCAAACTGATAGAAAGCAATGCTTTTATTGAAGATAGAGAGGATTTGGAGAATTGAAGAAAAGAAAGAGAGGGGATTAAAAAGAGCACCTTTAATGCTTGTGCCACTTATTTCCAGCAGCTTAGGTTTAGGAGCTAAACTAAGCAAAATTTTTGTTTTTGCTTCCTCATTTAAACCATATGGTATTAGAAGAATTTCTGGTTGAGAGTTTGGAGGGATTTTTTCACTTTTAAAAATTAAATTTGAATTAAGATTTGCCTTTAAGAAATCTAAGAAACCAGCAAGTATATATTTGTAATTTGAATTTCCTGCAAGAAAAAGAACTAATGAAGAGAAAAGCAGATAAAAAGAGTAAGGGATAATTTCTTCATATCATTCTTTAGTCTTAAAGAGATTCAGGTATTCTCCATACCCTTCTGCCTCAAGATTTTCGATGGGAATAAATCGCAAGGCGGCAGAGTTGATGCAATATCGTTTTCCTGTGGGGGCTGGGCCATCATCAAAAACATGTCCTAAGTGAGAATTGCCTTTCTTGGAGCGAACTTCAGTCCTTGTTCGAAATAAACTTTTATCTTTTTTAAAAACTATGTTTTCCGGCTGTAATGGTTTTAAAAAAGAAGGCCAGCCCGTGCCCGAATCATACTTCTCTAATGAACTAAAGAGAGCTTCGCCCGAAACAATGTCCACGTAAATGCCAGGACTTTTATTATCCCAATATTCATTTTTAAAAGCAGGCTCAGTACCCTCTTTTTGAGTGACCTCATATTGAAGAGGGCTCAATTTTTTAAGTCTTGGGTCGGAAAGTTGAGCTTTACCTAATGAGCGCATACCCCAATATTTTTTAATGAAACTGTCACGTCCAGAATTAAAGCGATAGAATTTATAACGAACAGGATTTTTCTTATAGTAATCCTGATGATAATCTTCAGCTTTATAAAAAGTTTTTGCTGGTACTATAGAGGTTACAATATCTTTTGTGAACCGCCCTGATTTTGATAACTTTTTTTTTGATTGTTCTGCAATT
>JACPAS010000036.1 GCA_016180665.1 Microcaldota archaeon | reverse complement strand
ATGCAGATGGTGGAAATCATCATCTGTCAAAATGTTGTTAGGTGAGCACTCCGAACGAAGTGAGCATGCCACCAGTGTTTCACTGGTGGTGAGTGCGAATATTTTGACGAAGGAAACAAGAAGTAATCATATATTTTTTCACTTCTTCGGCATTTTACTTTCATCCATGTAAAATATTTCCCATATATGTCCGTCTAAATCTTCAAGTGCACGTCCGTACATGAATCCAAGATCCTGTGTTTCTCTAGTTTCTTTGCCACCTGCTTCCAAGCCTAGTTTCATCATGGCGTCTACTTCCTCCCTACCCCCAGCAGATAATGCAAGTAAAACTTCAGTGCTTTTCTTAGCATCGGCAATTTCTTTTTTAATAAAACTTTTGAAAAACTTCTCAACCAAAAGCATTGCATAAATATGGTCTTCACTAATAATCATACAAGCCGCATTTTCATCAGTAAATTTAGGGTTAAACTTAAAACCAAGTTTGCTAAAAAACTCCATCGTCTTCTCTAAATCCTTAACCGGTAAATTAACAAAAATTTGCTTAGTACTAATCATTTTATCACCTTTATTATAAACCCTGTTTGCATTTATAATTATTAAACCTTAACCTCGCATAAAACATGTATTCCTTTTAGCCCAGGATCAAACTCAGTATTAGATGCACTAAATTTTACTCTCAACTGAACAAGGGTCCCTTCTTCAATCCCTCTTTCACGCAAATCATTTGCTAACCGTTCATAAAAAGTTTCAACAATTGTATTATCCCAGACTGCCTTGACTACTCCAATCGGAACACTCGTCTTAATGTCAAGTGGTTTTAACATCCTCTTCCCATCTTTCTCGATTACTTTATAAAAAATCAGTTCTACTCTCTCATTAACAGCATCTCTTTTTTCCAGCTTTCTGAAATTTATCATTTCAATCACACATAATTCTATTTTACCATATAAAATTCTTTCTTTTCTGGTTTGAATCTTTCAATAGCATACCTAAGAGTAACTCTAGGCATTCTCTTATAATGCCTTTTCAGAAATTCCTCCTCGGTCTGAAGATCCCTCTTCCCAATCTCCCTAAGCATCCAGCCAACAGCTTTGTGAATCAGTTCATGCTCATCATTAAGCAGAACCTCTGCAATTCCTAAAGCATCTTCAAATCTATTATTTCTAATAAAGTGAAAAGTAGAAATCATTGCAATTCTTCTTTCCCAGAGATTTTTGGATTTTGCAAGTCTATAAAGCAATTCTTTCTCTCTTTCAAATAAATAATCCCCTAATATCTTATAGGAACTTAAATCAACCAAATCCCAGTTATTTACTTCCTCAGTATTAGCTAGATAAAAATCAACAACTTCTTTCTTCTCATCAGTCTCAGCTTTTTCATACTTATTGACGAGTATCAACAACGCCACCAACCTGTGCTCATGAACTTTACTTTTAAGGAGTTTCTTAATCTCCTCAAAGCTTAAATTAGAATTAGCCCTTGCAATCTTTCTTGATTCAGGTACAGTAATTCCAAGAAAAACATCTCCTTCTCCGTATTCTCCCTTGCCAGTTTTGAAAAACCTAGCAAGAATTTTAGCTTTTTCTGGGTCAGCTAATATCTCCATTTGATTCTCTATATCTATCAATGATATCCCTCCCTACGCCCACTACTTCACCCCTTTCAAGCATAAATACTGATCTTTTACAGGTGCATGTTTTCCACATGATTCCCTAATCTTGTCCTTCTCAATCTTCAAATTAATAGACAAATAGTCAGTAGCCATTTTATAACATCGGTCTTTCAGGTAAGTTAATTGTTCATTCTCTAACTTTGCACAAAAAGGAAATGCATAAAACCCATCCCAGGTATTATCGACTAGTGCAGCTATCATACCACGCATATAATTTGGCTGGTATTTCCAGTCTACTTTTTTCATATCCTTATAAGGACCAGTTTTATTAATTCTAATCTCATTAGAGCGATCTCTTCCTAAGCTGTTATAACAATCTTCCGTATAATTTCCTGCACCCTTACAATCGCCAATAACTTTAGTTATGTTCCATTTTGATATTTCAAGCATCAAAGTAGTTTGAGTCATATAACACCTTTTTTTGTATTTTTCATCCAATTTGTCGCAAGGGTAATGAGGGTCATCAGCTTTGATATGCCTGCTTTCCTTATTCAAAGAAACAGAATTCTCCATGAATGCTCCACTATAACAGGAATCCTTTTCCCATGTTCCGTTAAGCTCATCACAAAATTCAACTGCCTTAAAAATATCATTGTCTAAATAGAACTGAACTGCATGGCCCAATCCATGTACACATTGAAACTTAAATCTGGGTTCTTGATTCAAATCGCATGCTGTCTTTACTTTTTCTCTTATCTCATCTTCTTCTAAATGTGAATCCGTTCCATCCCAGTCTTTCCTGAATAGCATCTGTACTGCTCCATGAAAGCAGCCAGAATGACAGGTCTGAACGCATTCTTCAAAGGATTTAGAAAGATCCCCGCTATTCTTCAAATAAGTATTTCTTCCAATTGCATGGGCTACCTCATGGCACATATATCTAAGAGTAGGATCTAAATTTGCGGCCCCGTCTAATTCAGCAAGCAATTCTTTTGGTGTCTGAGAATCTATTTTTTCCTTAATGAACCCATCATAGCATTCCAATTTTTCTGCAGTAGTCTTTAGTTTATTGCACAATATGATGTTTCCCATGTTAAAATTAGGAAATTCTATCTCTTCTTTTACTTTCTTTTTCTCAGAAGCTTCAACGCTACTAACTTTTCCATTTTTATTATCTGTTTTTGTGCTAATACTTGTAGAATTTTCTATATTGTTATTTTTTTCTTTCGTAACCTGCTCTTTCTGTATGCAGCCAAAAATTAAAATTAACAATACCAGAATTACGATTAAACGCATGAAAATTTATTGATAATTAGATTTTTATATTGATCAATTACGTCCCTCTATTATTTTTAGTTGTTCGACTGGGACGCCAACAGCACAGACTTGTTCTTGAATCGTATAAGCAGCTCCTAATTCTCCAGCTGCTCGTGCCAGTAATCCTCCAAGTGCCACAGTTGGACCAGC
>JACPAS010000055.1 GCA_016180665.1 Microcaldota archaeon | reverse complement strand
TTATTTTTTACAAATTCATTAACTGGAGCTCCAACTGAAATTACTCCTCCAAAATCTAACAAAGTATTCGCATCTTTTAACTGTTCATTGTTTTTGATGAACTCGTCTAAAAGAGGTTTAGGCGCTGCGCCTTTTAGTCCACCACGCTTCTCTCCGTTTGCAATATTTGCACCAATTCCTATCCCTACGTTCGCTTTTCTTGGATCCTTAGGAAAAATCCAAACATAACCACGCGGAGCAATTTTACTTCCAAAATATAACTCAATCAAATTCTCATGATCATAGGGCTGCATCTCATACTCATAACAAGTGTCAACATCATAAAGCTGATGAACTGTCTTAAAGCCCATTTGCCTTGCCATTAGGGATTCCATGCCTTCTGCAGAAATAATTAATGGAGCACGAATTTCATAAGGTTCACGACCGCCGTGTGAAACCTTTAATCCAACTGGATGCCCGTTCTCTTTAAGTACCTCAATAGCACGATGATAAACTTTACATTTCGCACCTTTTGCAATTGCCAACTCAGCTAGCCACTTATCAAAGAATTTTCTTTCTAAAACCCAGCCTTTAGTTTCATCATCTGCCCATGTTATTGATTTTCCATTCGGAGCAATGACTTTTGCTCCACGGATTTCTGTTGAAAACACGAATTTTGGAAGTTCTAGGCCTTCTTTTACCACTTCCCTTGCACCAAGGCCTTCACCACAGCGAACTGGATTACCTAATTCTTTTCTCTTATCAATCATCATTACGTCTAGGCCAGCTTGGGCTGCAATTCTTGAGAAGGTAGAACCAGACGGACCGCCGCCAATTACAATTATATCGTGATCATAATCTTTTTCAGTCATAAAGACACCAATTATTAGGTTACAGTTTGCGATTTATTTGATTTTCCGGGAGTTGTTTTGCATCCTTTATTCCTTTGAACATTTCGATTACGTTTGCCGGGCAGGCACGAACGCACAAACCACAATCAATGCATAGATCTGGAAAATGCTCCATTCTTGTCCCAACTACTTCTATTGCATTTGTTGGGCATACTGAAGAACATCCTACGCATAGGATACACCCATGGTGATCAATAGTAATCATGTAATTCAACCTAATTAGTATTGTTATTTTTCTACGATTAGTTTAAATTGTTTGGGTTTTGGAGTATTCCCCCTTTAGAAAATCTAACTCTCCTTTAGTAAGTGTTAATCCCTTATGCTCTTCTCGCAATTCTGCGATTTGGATTAATGCTGCTGCAACCAAGGCTCTTTGAACTCTGGTAAAACAGTTATTTTCAACTGAGCATCGAAAAATAGCAGCAATAAATTCAAGCAATTCTGTTATATTTGGGTCAAGTTTATCATTTGGACCTCTAGTCCTTGCTAATCTGACAAAAGTTTTACCTGAATCAAGTCTTGTTAAAACTACTTTTGGAAATACAAATTTCATCAAATTACCTGGCCTGATTGGGATTTGCGATTTCATTAAGCAAATCTAATTCTATTTTTATTGCTTCAGTATCAACTGCGTCAGGACCTGCTTCCAGGCGCCTTGTTAAAGAGTCTACTTTAGCTTCTAATTGTCTTGCTCTTCTAACAAGTGAGAGTGGTAGAGTGAACAAATCGGATCCACTACCTGGAGGGCTGATTAGACTTGTCAAAGCATCCCGGTCAACCAAAGGAAGCCTATGCCCATTTAGACCATTAAATTTTACAACTGCATCCACTAATTTGGCGGCTTTAGCACTTATTGGGGAAGACATTTAAATCATTCTAAAGAATTATTTTCTAAAAAACTTGTCGATTCTGTCCATAGTTTCTTCTAAATTTTAAGCCTAACCAATTGAGGTTGATGACTGGACGCTCCTGCAACCTACTATAGTTTCGAATAGCTTTACAACGGTCTTGCTGGCATCAAGAATTTCTATTTCTATTGGCTTTCCATTTTTGTTATAGTGTGTAATAATATTCTCTCTTTGCTCTGCAAAATCAGGTTTCTCGGTACCCATTTGAATCAGAAGAATATCTGTTTTTACATCATATTTATATTTCATACCGATCACTTCTTGCTTTATATAAGGTAACTATTGTTTTTATTCCTTCTTTCTCTTCTACAACTACACGAAGTAAATAGCCGTTTAATCTTTTTTGGTATACTAAACGGTTTCCATAACTTTCTTTTATTGAATCTGGAGTTTGGATTGCTGATAATATAACTTGCTGGGACAACTCGTATCTTTGCATTCTTTCGTTTGCGTGATCCGTGAATTTTATTTGCATAAATTCCTTCACTTCTTAAAGAACTTGTTAATTCGGTCCATAGCTTCATTCAACTGTTCAAGTGATGGAAGGAAAACTATTCTGAAATAAGTTGGTGGAAGAATTGAGGAGAAACCTGATCCAGGAACAACTACGACCCCTTCCTTGAGCAATGCTCTTACAAATGACCAGTCATTCTTGTGCCCCTTCATATCCTCAATTTTCACATAAGCATAAAATGCTCCTTTTGGTGCAACCATAGAAAGGCCATTAATTTCATTTATTCTTTTGGCTAAAAGATCCCGCCTTTTTTTGAGTTCAGAATTGAATGTGTTAACATGAGTTTTCGGACCTCGGAAAGCAGCAACACCTGCACGCTGCATCTCCCAGTTAACTGACAAACGCTGGTTACATAGACGTTGAATCGCATCTTTCACTCCATCCCAGCCAGAGCCATGGAAAGCTAAATAGCCAACGCGTGCACCAGGGTAAATAAAATTCTTAGAAAGGCTGCTCCCAGAAACTAAGGGAACATCTTTATGAATATCTCTTAAGTTTGTATACTCTCCATCAAAAACTAGCATTTCATAAGCATCATCAGAAAGAATTGGAAGTTTGAATTCACCAGCAATGTCAACTATCCCCTCTAGTGTTTTTCTTGAGTAGACCGCACCTGTTGGGTTGTTTGGATTAATTACTAAAATACCTTTTGTGTATTTGTTTATTGATTTTCTTAAAGAGTCTAAATCTGGTTCCCAACTTGAGTCTGCACAATCGTAAAATAGTTCAGGCCCAAATGAAAGTCTTTGCTTAGTCAAGTAGAGTGGGTAAGT
>JACPAS010000054.1:3222-4650 GCA_016180665.1 Microcaldota archaeon | reverse complement strand
TTTTTCTTCTGGCAGCAATTTCTTCAATATCTCCGGTAATTAAAACAAGATAATCAACTTTCAAATGCTGGAGCAAGGACCATGGCAATCCAGGCAGATAAAATCTTTTATCTGGGTTTAGAACTGAACAGTGTGTATCAAGAATAAGTTTGCCTTTTTCCTTGGCCAGTCGTTCTCCAACCATTTTCTGAACTTCTTTTTGCTGTGTAGCAGTTAAAGTGCGAATTTCATCTCGAGATTTTATTTTGAATTTTTCTTGAGCTATCTCTAACATCAAGGTTCCATAGTTCAAGTGCTTATATTCAGGGTTAGAAGAATTAATTTTTTCAAGAACAGAGGTTTTTCCAGCGCCTGGAAGACCCATTACAATTATCATATGTTTACCCCATAAATCAAAAAATTCTTACTCTTTAATCATATCACCAATGCTTGGATAAAGATCAAATATTTTCATTTGCTCCATTTGTTCATATAGTTTATATAAAATACCAACTGTAAGTAAAATGCCTGTTCCTGTACCTAGAGCACCAGTTAGATCTGCAATGCCAGCTAGAAGGCCAACGGAAAATGAACCTAAGACCGTAAGAGGAAGTATATGCTTATTCAAAATAGTTTCAAGCATACGTGGATCTCTTCTAAATCCAGGAATCTGAACTCCAGAATTACTAAGCTGATTAGCCACATTTTTTGCATCCATATTTGAAGTTTCTACCCAGAATAAAAATAATATACACTATAGCATGCAGCCACTCAGGTATTCCAAAAACCGGCGTAGTGGCAGTTATAATAAAATTAAAATGTTCAGCAGTGTTTCTTGAGAAGAATGGGGGTGGAGTTATGAGGTACAGAAAACCGTCTCTAAGTACATTTGAAGAATCAACCACACCAAAGTAAGTTAGGAAATTAGATGAAGCATTCTCAAAAGAATCAATTTTTGGCAAAATAGAAGCTGCAAAGAGCTGGACATTCAGAAGTAATGCACTTGCAAATATAACCGGAATATTGGAGACATAGAAGAATTTAAGCGGCAGCTTAGGTGCCATTCCGCGAACACGCTCAAACGCTATCGGTATCTCTACTTTTACACCCTCCGCATAAACTACTACAAAGAAAACAATAACTGTAAATAAGAATGGGAATAACACAATAAGCGCACCTGGAATTGCCTCTGCACCACCGCCAGTTAAAGTCTCAATAACACCATTAGGTTCAAAAATAAGATTTATTACTCCACCTATAATGCTTAGTGAAACACCTGCTGCAATGAATAAACTGATTCCACTACCTAAACCATATTTAGTTACTATTTCATCTAAATACTGAAGAATAATTGAACCAAATGCTACCTGGAGAATTACTAGGATCATTGTGAATGGGGCGTTTAAAGTTTGTGCTCCATCCACTGTCGAAAGTATTCCTTCTCCTAAA
>JACPAS010000054.1:0-3151 GCA_016180665.1 Microcaldota archaeon | reverse complement strand
CTAAACCCGGAAATAGTGGAACCAGAAGAACACGTGCAGTGACAACAAATATTGCTGCTTCCGCGAACGCCAGAATTATTGCAAGAACTTTCTGAGCCTCGTGGAATTTTTCCCTGTCATTTCTGTCTGAGAGATTTAGATTGATTAATTTTGCACCAACGAATAGCTGCAGAAAGATAGATGCCAGAACTAATGGGCCTATACCCACGGTTAATAGACTACCAATTCTACTTGCAGTAATTGTTTGTAGAAAATCTAAGCTGCCGGTTCCTTTCTCATTAACCCCAAAAGCAGTAACATGATACATTATGAAAAATATTATGACTGCCAGTGCAGTCCACGTTAAACGCTGTTTTGTTGTTGGGGGCTTATCAGGAGATTTTACCTCAGGAAGATATTGAGCTGCATTGTGCAGTATGTCGATTAAACCCATAGATGGTGCCCTCAAAATTATTAATTTAGAAAGTTAAACAGATTTTATTTTTAAAGGTTTAGTTTTTGTTTGCTTGTTCGAATTTATTGATATCTCCGCCTGCATTTTTAATTTTCTCTTCTGCATTTTTGCTCCAACTTAAAGCTTTGACTGAAACTGGTACTGTGACCGAACCGGTCGATAAAATTTTTCCTTTAAATTCAAAGTAGAATTTTCCTTCCTTTTTATCAAGTTTATTTAAAATCGCTTTTCTGTCAATTTCGTATAAATTAACAGTTGGAACTTTTTTCTTACCTGGTCGAACAAAACCAGATTTTCCAAAGTAATCAGGATCATTTAGAGTTACCCATGAGAATTTGTGCTTGTGAAGACCTGCATTTCCTCTTCCACCTCGGTTACCACTTCCTCTTCTGTTCTTTGCATTTCCTACTCCAAAGTGTCTACGACCAAGGAATTTGCTTTTTTTAGTTGGTTTTCTTCTTGAGACCATATATTACACCTATATCATTCTAAGTAAAAATAAATCCATATTGTCTCTTTTTCCTAAATCTCCTCTTGGATAAGGTGATTTAATGTCTTTGTACCCTCCTTCAGGGGGATGCAAACGAAATACCGGATCAACTAAATCTCTCGCCCGCTTCTCGGAGACTAACTCTTTTACAATTGATTTTATCTCTTCATCTTTCTTAATTACTCTTAGAAGTTTATTTCCTAGTTCTCCTCTTTTGTGTAATAATTTGTATACTGTATCTTCTTTTACTGGCCCATAAGATACGTAATCCTTTGCAACTATTAACATTCCTAGAACTGCTTTAGTCGCAGGTAGTAAAACGCAATGATTAGGCTTATATAAGCGCAGAAGTTCAAGTGTCTTCTTGATTCTTGGCTTAACGCTCCTAATTCCTCTTACTCTTATAATTGCTAATGTATCCATAAGTATCAACCTCCAGTCTCAAAAGGAGGGGTCTTTAGTTTATTCAGGCTATCAAGAGCCTTTATTGTTGCAATGGCCGTGTTGTAGATGTTACCTCCTGCTCCCTGTGAAGAACTCCACACATCGTTTACACCTGCCATTGAAAGTACTTTTCTAACAATCGAATTTGCTGCTAAACCCAAGCCTCTTGGCGCAGGTTTAAGATTTACAATTGTACTGCCCTGTTTGCCCATTGTTTTTTGTACTAAAGAATGGGTAACAGAACATTTACATTCCCAGCTCCCACATCCTTTTTTTATTGAAATTACATTTTTCTTGGAATTTCTTACTGCGTAGTCTAATGCGGGTTTCATTTCATCGCTTTTCCCAACGCCTATTCCAACATGGCCATTGTGATCTCCAATAACTACGACAACTCTGAACTGGGTTCTTTTACCAGAGTCAGTTACTCTTTGAGTACTCCTTACTGAAAGGGTCTCAACTTCCATATTTGGAATTAGTGCATCTACGATCTCTGGTTCCAATATAGGCTTTCCCAAGTCAAAAACCTGTTCTAATGAAGTTATTTGGCCTGTCTTAACCATTTTGCCTATTTCTGTCTTTGGTGACCAGCTTGCAACATCAATCGGTCTTATTTTTTCTGCCATTTGAAAAACACCTTTTTATTTCTTAATTTTTGTTACCATGCTTCGACTGTTTTTTAAATATTGGAAATAATACGCATTTCCAAAAATTTGAAAAACACCTTTTTTATTTTGTAAATTTTTATTAGGAATTTAATATTTTACTTTTCACCTGTTCGAATAAATTTTTCTTACTCTCTGGTGGATTCGATAACTTATCAGTTGGAACCATGTCTTCATTATAATTTGTATTTAACCCTGCATCAACTGCTCCTTTTAAAGAAGCGAAAAGTAAGCTACCTTTTGTAGCAGGGTGAAGACCAATATCCAAAACAAAATCTTTGATATTCTTCTTTTTTGCCTGCTTTGCAGCGTACAAACCGACTAAGTAAGCAGTAAGAACATTTCTTTTAGAGTCCCAGTTGAATAACTTTTGTAGAGTATTAGAATGAACTGTAATTTCAGTTGTATCCCCCTTAGGAGAGTAATTTACAAATTGCACGATTACAGACTTATTAGTTTTTCTTACTACCATTCTTGGTTTGTTGCTTTTAATTAAAGCAAGTCTTTTATTATAATCTGTCCTGCCTTCTCTTCTTCTGCGAAATGCAACTCGATAGGTTGGTCCGGTAGCTTTTGCCATTTTAATCATCTTTCTTTCTTAAGTAAACTGTTATCTTTCAAATATAAGTAAAGTGATTTCCTGCTCTTGAATAAACCGCTTTTTATTTTCATGTATATTGGGTGTTTCTTTGTTTTGTCCAAATTTCCTTCTTGGACCAATTGCTTGAGATATTTTCTCTGAGATCTTACCCTCTGCATCCAATCTTCTTTTCTAGGGGTGCGGGCATTTTTTGTACCTCTTCGTCTTCCATGACCTACGTGCTTTTTCTTCTCTTTTTTCCTTCTTCCTGATTTTGGTAATTTATAAACTGCTTTGTCTTTTATTAAATTGCGAACATCTTCTCTTGTAAGCGCTTCAGTAGCCCTGTTAATATCCAGGGGATTTATTCGTACCTTATTGACGCCGACATTCATTATCTGTGCAGCCAATCTTTTTACGGTTTGTAGAGACATAATTATACACCTTTATTTATAACCTCTAAAGTGAGTTCCTGAGCTTTTGCAATTATTTCTTTTTTCTTCTTTAGACCGACTGAA
>JACPAS010000103.1 GCA_016180665.1 Microcaldota archaeon | reverse complement strand
TGTAAAATCTTGCCTTTAGAGTGTTGTTTAATTCTTCAAGCTCTTTATTGAGATCATCTTTCGAAACCTTTACAACTTCTTTGCTGGCAGTTACTGGGACAATTTCTTTTTCAAATTTCCTAACTACTGGCTTCTGCTGTTCCTCTCTTTCCTTTGGTTCCTGTTTATTAAAACCTTCAAAAGATAGTTCCTGTCTTCTCTCCTCTCTTCTAGGTTGGGGGATAGGCTTCTGCCTTCTGAAGCCACCAACTTCTTCCGTACCCTGTTCGAAAGGCACTCTACTTCTCAAGCATTTGATAATCTCTTTTCTTGTAAGCTCTTCAACTTCTTTTCCAGTAGGTGCTCTTGCAATGTGGTCTATTTCAACGCCACCTTGAACAAGTTCATTGAGAATTATATCTCCGCCTCTATCCCCATCTAGGAAAACAGTTACCTCTTTTCCTTTGGACAACTCTACTATTGTCGGTGGAACTCTTGCACCCTGGATAGCAATAACATTCGTCAAGTCATTCTTAAGTAAATTTATGACATCTGCCCTTCCTTCAACAAGAATCAATTCATTCATTCTATCTATACTTGGCCCTGCAGGCAATCGATCGCGTCCATACTCGACAATTTCTGCTGTTTTTACCTCATCCCTAACCATTTCAGAAATTTCTTTGCTTTCAGGTAATTCAGTACTTATAAGTAATTTAAGAAGTCCTTTTGCCCTGTCAACTAAAACTTTTCTTTTTGCATTTCTGGTATCTTCTACCTTTTGGACTTTTATGTTGGCTTCGCAAGGTCCCACTCTATCCACAGTTTCCAATGCAGCTGCGATTATGCACGTTTCAACCATGTCCAAACTGCTTGGAATCTTTATTTGTCCAGTAGTTCTTCCTTCCTTCCCTGCAAGATCAACCTCTATCCTTCCTATTCTCCCGTTTTTTTGAAGATCTCTTAAATCAAGTTCATCTCCCAATAAACCTTCGGTCTGACCAAATATTGCTCCTACGACATCAGGTTTATCAACTAATCCGCCAATTTCAACATTCGAATATACTACGTATTTTACTGTATCAATATATGTTTTTGCCATAAAAATTTCACCTTCGTTTTTTCTTTTTTGTTATCATGACTTTTTCTTACTCTTTTACCTCTTCATAAAACATTTTCAATTTTCGATCAAATTCTTCGAAATTCCTTAAGTTCAAAAGCGAACCAAGCTTTTTTCGCAAATCAACATCAACCTTTACTCCGTACCTCTCCAATTCTTCTTTCGCCTCAAGCGCCAACTCATCTCCGCTCTCATCCAAATCCGTAAGTATAACGACCTCTTTTGCATTATTTTTCTCAGCTGCCCTTCTTACCTTACCAGCTATCTCAAAAACATTCAAGATACCTGCATTTCTGAGTGCTTCATGATCCTTCTTACCTTCAACAAATACAGCTGATTCATTTAACTGATCAAGCATCCGCTTCATCAACTTAGCAGCCTTTCTCTTCTCCAAGGGACCTAAAAATCTCCTTTTCATTTCCTCCTATCTCCAATATCTTTTTCCTAGATTTCTGTCCTTTTAGTATTCTTACAGGCTTTCCGATAATTTTCTGAAGCTCCTTAATAATTTCAAAGTTCACTTTTCCTCTTTCAGGTTCTTCAGTTGCCTTAATAAAAAGCACATTATTCTCCAGGCTGAAGGAAAACTTTTTTGACTTTGGAGTTACTTTGACTTCCAATCTCATATGCCAAACTCCCGGAATCATACAAAATTAGTAGGAAACATTTATGGATATCTATATATTGTTGACCTGATTTTCACAGCTTATATATATTATAGCTCCAACGGCCATCCATATATAGGTACTATCCATTAGTGGGCTGCCTCTTGTGTGCATAGCACACAGGGGTAGGTCGTTCATTTCATTGCAGCGCGTTCCTCTAGTAGGTCCACAACTGCTGGGAATATTCTCATAATATCCCCTTCACTAACTACTCCTATGAGTTCATTCTTATCATTAACAACAGGTAGTCTTTTTATTTTGTTCTCTCTCATTGCTTTTGCTGCATCTTCAATGCTTGTTTTAGGCTTAACAACTCTCAATGGAGTTGACATAACTTTTTGAACTGGCGTTTCATAAGGATTTTTCCCTCCGCCCAATATCTTTACTACGATATCGCGTTCAGTTATTATTCCCTTTGCCCTGTTTGGAACTTTATCTTCAACGACTATTACAGAACCTATATTGTGCTTTTTCATTAATCGGGCTACTTCACCGACCGTATCTGACATAGGAATAACGACTACCTTTTTTGTCATAATGTCTCCTACTGTAAGTTCTGATCCCATATCTAGTTTTACTTAAGAAACATTTAAAAACCAGTTCTAGCCCCTTGATGAATTAAATACCAGAACTTACCTCTTTTTAAATTATTTAATCCGATATTAATTATGGATTTACCCCTCCTATTTACATTTTGGCAATTCCCAGAACCAGCAGTTTGGTACATTGGTGTTTCCCTCCTGCTCGGTCTGGCTGCGACGGCCCTTTTCTATTTAGGAGCATATTTCTTCCAACACCCTCCAATGAACGCAGCAGCAAAAGAAGAACTTGCTGCATTTTTAATGTCTCTAGCAATAATCGGGCTATGGTTTTTCATCCAGGCTTCATTGGGAAAATTCACCTGCTTACTTGCAACCAACAATCCCGGGTGCAACAGCAGTTTCATAGATCTCTCGTCTGGATCCCTAGAAATTTTATTTCTGAAATTACGTTCAATCTACATGAGTCTTTATTTATTCGAGGTTCTTCTTGGTTTTCTCTCTACAGTTTACGTCCCATTGGGTACTTTCAACCCATTACTTTCACTTCTACCCGTTTCGCTTCCTCCGCTTGTTAGTCTAAGCCTTCTAAGCAATGCTCACACAGTCCTGGTAGAAGCAATAGGAATGACTATGGTTGCAATAATTGCAAAGCAGCATTTACTTCAGTTTGCACAATATGGCGTTCCGACGGTGTTGCTTCCGCTTGGCTTAGCTCTTCGTGCATTTCCATGGTTCCGTGCAACAGGTTCAAGTCTAATTGCAATCTGCATAGTTGCATATTTTGTCTACCCACTCTCCACTCTCCTCTCAAATTACCTCATATTCGATCTTTTCCAACCGCTCTTGGACTCTGCAACCCAGATGATCCTGCAAACTCCGCCCAAGTCCGCGATGAAAAATTAGAAGAAATACAAGAACTTCAATCTGACTGGGGTTCTCTTCTAAATAAGCCGGTCTCTCCGGTTGGCGCAGATGTTGAAACTGATGCAGGTAGTTTTTGGAACAGGGCAGTAGGCTGGGTAAAAGGTGTTGCTGGAGCAATATGGTCCGTAGCAACATCTACATACGAAATATTCAAGGCTATGATTAAAATCTTCGGAGATTTTGGTTTAGGGATGCTTAGTTTCTTCTGGGGTGGAACACCCTATGGTCCAGTTGGAGGCATGTACTATTTCATAGTAGAAGAAGTAGTTATGGTTTCGCAATTTGTTATTCTGGTATTAATAACATCTGTATTTGAAATAATAATTACGATAACAATGTACAGAAACATAAGCGCATTAATAGGGGGGGAAATAGACATCGTAGGTCTATCAAAGCTGGTGTAACTATGGCAGTATGCACAACACTTCCACCAATAAATTTCGATTATTACACAATCATAGCTGCAGTGACTATTTTCATGGCAGTGTACATAGGCATAAAGCAGCTTGCTTCACGTGCTATAAATAAGCCTGAATGGGAAGCATCAGCTAACGTTGAACTATGGGAATTAATTTATTCAATTCTGATTCTGATTGGTGCATTTGCATTCTTCCAGGGAAGTATCGCATTTGCCTGTTATCTAACTGGTATTTCTCAACCACCCACACAAGCTGCCTCAGCATTTCTTCAAAAAGTTCTGTTTAAAGGAATTCTCGAAGCAATAAATGATATTTTTACAATTCAAGTCTTTTACTCAATTTACAATACATTTAACTTCAGGCCGCATGAAGCTACCTGGACATGGACCTACAAAATAGCTCCAGGTGCAGACGCAGTGGTGGGCGTAACCAATGTTCTTGGTTTTGCGCTGGTAGCTGTTTTCGGATCTGTTGCATCCCAGATTGCGATTCTTTCAATAATAGATGCAACTATGTACACACTTATTCTTCCAGCAGGATTAATCATGCGCTTCTTCCCTCCAACCCGTGAAGCAGGTGTTTTCCTAATAGTTCTTGCATTCGGCTTCCAGATCGTTTTTCCAACCGTCTATGTAATGAATGCACAAATCCTCGATGAACTCTGGCAAATAATGGGCCGTGGTCCGGTTTTTGTTCCCTATGTTTCAACAGACACCGCAGCAGTTTTAAAATGGAGTTTAATCGGAAGCGCTGCCTTAATTGGCGCAGCAGGAGGAGCAACCATAACTGTTATTGAGGGTCTTTCAAAATTTGTTGGTTTAGGTGTAGTTGGCGGAACACTAGGCAGTTTCTTAGGAGGCGCAACAATGGAAGCAGGTGCGTACTCCCTTACGTTCATCATTTTCAAACCAATTCTTATGGCTCTTGGAGAAGTTTCAGTAGTTGCACTTTTCCTACCCGCAATTTCAACAATGTTTACATTCAGTTTTATAAATGGAGTTACAAAGTTTCTCTTATCAAAAACTACGTAGGTTGAATAGATGTGCAAATCAGAACAAAATGTTTATAGGTTGTGTATATGGCAGTAGACTATAATTTATTACTTCAAAATTCGGTTCAAAATACCTATGCATTCTTGGAAAGCATTTATGCTGGCTGGTTCATTTTAGCAATAGCTCTCTTGATGCTGGCAATAGGCTTCGTAGGATTAGTTTACATAATCGGAAACTTCCTTGCAAATGACAAAATAAAAGCATGGTGCAGAATTGAAGTAGTAGAAATTCTCTATACACCTTGCCACATAGTTCTCGCAATGGATTATATGAATGTCCTATTCCGGGAAGGAGAGGCAGTTGCATTTGATATTTACGGAAGGTACGTAGTTACAGCAATGCTTTCTGAGTTAAGTGTAAATTTGGAAGTCATAACTACTCAAACTGGTGTATTTGCCTATAATCCCCTACGTGGATTTTTCGTAGTTGGCAACACAACAAAGGCACTAACATTCGACTACATCATGAAAGTAATGACTATAAGCAAATTCCAGGAAGTATTTCTGCGTTTTATTGCAGTTGCAGTCTTTCCAGTTTTCTTTACAATGGGCGTAATCCTCCGATCATTCTTCTTCACCCGCAAATTAGGCGGTCTTTTAATGGCAATCTCCCTCTCGCTTTTCTTTATCTTTCCATTATTCTACATAGTTGGCAGTGTGTTCTTCTACAAACTAAAAGTAGAAGCAATACAAAAAACCGGTGACTTAGATGCTCTTGCGATTAAACAAATCTACGAAAGCTTAGATGGGGTTCCGATATTCTTCCAGGGAAAACCAGGTACAAATACTAAGGTTGATCTTTCTAAGCTGATGAATGATGCAACCAAAGCTTATGGCTACGATCCGGTTAAAGGATATACTGGTTCAGGTTCAGCAACTGACCCGTTCTCAACTAAAAACCTTGCATCCTCATTGAACTTCTGCAAGCAAATTACAGACACAGACCAAGTTGCAGATCAAACCAGCCAGGAAGCAAGCGACTGGCTTAATCAATTAATGGGCAAAAACTTTGCAAATGTAAATGCATTTCTAATTGGAACAGTAGATCCAGGGGGAGATATTGATGCGGCAAGCCGTCTAGCATTCTTCTCGCTTTTCTTTTCATTTCTTTCAATCATGGCAACAATTGCAGGAGTAAAAAGCCTTTCAGGAATTTTAGGCGGGGATCTTGAAATAGCCGGGTTAACGCACCTTATATAATATGATAAATAATGTGGTAATAATGAAAAAAGTAAAAATATTTTTTGCGGTTCTTCTGCTTTCCTATGTTTTAGCTGCTGCGTTTGGTCCAGAGGATGCCGAGAATGCATGGGACGAGTCATTTGGTCCAAATAGTGATTATTTTTATGAAAGTAACCTTCCGACTGGGCAAGGCGTGGACCAGTTTACAACTTCAATCGGTCAATCGTTTGGCTTGTTCTTCCAAGATTTAAAGTGTGACGACAAGCCATTCATCCAACCGCAAAAAGATTTCATATCTGGGGCTGGTGCTTATGTTCTGTTTCTTACAGATCTTTACTTCCCAACAATTTTTGCAGCGTTCATAGTAATAATGGCAATTACTCTGGTCTATTTAGGAGGTAAATTCTTTGAATCAGACCAATTAGTTTCAATTGCAAAAGAAGAATATTGGCAAACCACGCTGACCTCTGTCCGTGTAGTTTTTATACTCGCCTCAATTATTGGAGGCAACCTTTGGTTTAACGTTTCAAAAAGTCAGACCGATCCAGTGTATTCAGATTCATCCACAATAATTGATGCAGCAATGGCTTACTCCAAATTAATAACTTATAAAATTACAAATGACCTTGGTGCAATTTTAGTTCTCAATACATTTGTGCACACTCTTTTCAGTGCAACAGTTTACATAGGTATTACAATAAAAGCAATGTTCTCATTTCAGGTTGGTCCAATCCTAAAACCAATCGTAGATATATTAGGTGTAGTAATCCAATTTCTCTCAGTTGCAATGGGAGAATGGGTTCTTCACTTCATCACATTATGTTTCATAAAAAAATGGACTTTCTCAATTCTTGTTCCAATCGCATTTATTCTCCGTGCATTCCCCCAGACAAGAGGAGGTGGAGATGCACTCTTAGCTCTTCTCTTCTCAT
>JACPAS010000102.1 GCA_016180665.1 Microcaldota archaeon | reverse complement strand
TGAATTGTTTTTTTATGGCTAAACTTTTTAGTTCTGCAATTAATTCTTGAACTTTTCTTTGATCTCTTTCAAGGTTGTCTGATTCTTTGCTTGAAATCAAGCTTTTGATTTTTCTCCATGCAGTTATTGAATCTTGCAATTGTATTAATAATTCCTGCTTGATTTGCACTAAACTGTCTATTTTTGTGTATAACGCGTCGACTGCGCTTACTTTTTTCTCTTCAATTCGGTCTGTTAATTCTTTTATTTGTTTCTCGTTTAATTCTTCTGCTAAGATTGCTTTATCTAATGCAATTTGTGCCCTTTCAATTTCGTCATATGTTATTAATTCGCTTATTTGATCATAAATTGCTACTTTTTCTTTAGCTTTAAAGGCCATTCTTTTATCTACTTCTTCAATTAATGTTGTGAATTCTTCTGTGCTTATTCCGTTTTGTTCTGCAATTTTTCTTAGTTTTGCAATGAACGCAGTTGTTTTATCATCTATTCTTTCTTTTGCGAATTTTTTGCTGTGCGAAAGTTCTTTTTGAAGTGTTTCTTCACTTGTTTGCTCTAGTAACGCAAGTAATTCTTCTTTTTGGTTGAAAGTTTTAGTTAATGTTTCTGCCAGTATTGTTTTTAATGTTTCTTTGTCGTTTTTGTTTATTGAAGATTTCATTGCTGTTAAGTCTAATGTTAAGAAATAGAATTCTTGGGCATCGATATATTCGCCAACTGCATATTCGGGTGTTTCTTCTTTGTATTTTCTGCTGAAACCGAAATCTATTAGTTTAGCAGTTCTCAAATGGCCTTGATTGTCAAATTCTATCATTACATTTGTTGGTGTTGCATCTCTGTGGAAGATTCCTAAACTGTGAGCTTTGTCTAGTGCTTCTTGAATTCTTGACTGTATCTCTTCAACAAGAGAATCTTCTATCACTGATCCTTCAGTAATCATGACTTCTAGTGATTTTCCCGGAATGTACTCTATAACTATTATGTCTTGATCTTTTACTGGGGCAATTAATTTAACGATGTTGGGTGAATCTTTAAGTTCAGTTAATAATAATTTTTCAACTTCTAAATCAGGAGTTTTTTCTGTTGCGATTTTCACAACTCTTTTTCTTCCTTCGATCTCTAATAAGTAAACAACTCCTGTTGCTCCTTCACCTAATTTTAGGGCGTTTCCAACATAACTTCCTACTTCTACATTGAAATCTTTTAATTGATCTAGAGTTACCTGTTCTTTATCTGTTGATGCTGCATTAAGAATTTCTTCTAATGTATATTCTTTTGTGAACTTTAATGGTATCGCAACGTTAAGTATTCCTGCAAAGTTCAATATTTTTGATGCTAGAGATGTTGCTTTCTCTGCAGCAGTCAATCCTTTTTCTACTTTATTCAAAGTGGAAATCATTTCTTCAAGAATTTTTCTGTGTATTTTTCCTTCATTGATTGCTTCTTGAATTATTTCTCTTGCCTTGGCAAAGTTGCGTTCTTTATATGCTGCCCGTCCTACTTGTTCTTTAAGCAATTGTATTTTTCTTTCTGAGAAATAAAAAGGTTCTTTTTGTTTTTTATCGCTTGCAGCTATAACTTCTGATGCTGGAGCAACTTTGCTTGAAGAATAAATTTTGTCCTTAACGTATGTGTTTATTGCGGCGGTTATTATCATTTTAGAAAAATTTAGAAAAAAAAGGGGTTAAAAAAAGAAAAAAGGGACGACCTTATTCGTCGTCTTCGTCTTCGTCTTTTAGTTTGCTGAATCCAATTATTAATCCAACAACAACTAATAATGCTACTAGCACTAATAATACAACTTCTAGTCCTCTTCTTAACTTGCTGCTTGATTCAGCTGCAGGTGCTGGTTGAGGTGCTGGTTGTGTTGTTTGAACTGTTACTTGTGCTGGTGCTGGTGTTGGTTCAACTGCTTTTTGAGCTGCAACAACATTAACTACTGTCTTTGCTGGTTGTGCATCTCTGAAGCCGTCGTTGTATGAAACTTCAGTTACTAAATCGAAAGCGCCGCTTGCAGCGTCAGCAGGTACTGGAAGGTATAATTCTTCTGTTTGCTCTTCTTCGTCAGCTTCTATTTCTTCCAAGTATGTGCTTTGGCTTAAGCCTAGCTGTGGTACTGAAACTGTTACTTTAACGTTTTCTTCGTCTTTTTCTCCTTCATTAGCAACTCTAACTCTAACTAGTAATGCTTCTCCTGCTCTAACAGTTCCTTGAGGGTATGTTAAAACATCTTCTACAACTAGTTTGTGTCTAGGTGAATCAACTTTTAAATCGAAACTTTGTGATAGAGCGTCTCCACTTCTGTCTGTTACCATTAATCTTAACTTGTAAGTATCTACTTCAAGATCGCCTGGTAAGTCTAGTGTGAACTTTTTAACTTCTAGCTCATCTTTTTCAACTGAGAATACTTTGCTGTAAGCAGCAACTCTTCTTACATCGTTGTGTTCATAGCCTGACAAGAATGCTTCCAACTCAAGGTTGTCTGCATCGTCTAAACCTAGAACTCTTACTTCAACTTCCAATTGTGTTCCTCTTTCAACTGAAAGCTTGTTTACTGTCAACGGTGTTAATTGAACATCGTTAACTTCTACTCTTGTTAGCTCAACAGGTACAGCTAAAGCGCTGACTGCTAGAACCACTAACATGAGGCATAAAACACTTAGTTTTCCAAAAAAATTTTTTCCTTTCATCTTTTATAACCCCCGAATATAATTTGCGAAAAATTTGTTTTTTATTACCACATGAAAAGACCACTTATATTTAAAGGTTTCGATACTGTTGTTACTCGGGAGGAGATAACAAGTATACTTATTTCACAAGAGTTAAAAAGCATTCTATTGATTAACTTTAAAATATTAGTAAATTGTTTTATTCTCTGAACTTTAAATCACTGTAATATTTATAAAACAAAGAGTTTTATCAATGTTGTGCTCAGACAACCAATAGTATCCGTTTTAGGTCATGTAGATCACGGCAAAACATTATTATTAGATAAAATCAGAGGAACTGCCATAGTAAAAAAAGAAGCCGGAGGAATTACTCAAGCAATAGGTGCATCAATAATACCGATAAGCACTATAAAAAGTATTTGTGGTGATTTGTTAAACTCGATAAAAAACTTAAACATTCCAGGACTATTATTTATAGACACGCCAGGACACGCGGCATTTGTTAATTTAAGAAAAAGAGGAGGAAACCTTGCTGACAT
>JACPAS010000043.1 GCA_016180665.1 Microcaldota archaeon | reverse complement strand
TCTTTTCTTCCCATAATTGTAATGCAGCGAAGCATACGGTTAATTGTTGTGGATTTTGTTATGTTCAAAACATCTTTCCAATAATCGTCATTACATATATCACTTGCCATCTTGTATTGAACTTTTTCCTCTGTCAAACCTAGAGAGATAAACGCATGTTTGAAATAGCCGACGCCGACTTTTTGTATTTTATCTAAATCCCCGCCCAATTTTCCATTTATCCATGCGTGATAGTCTGCAAGAAGGATAGTTGGTTTAATTCCGGCTTCTAAAAAATCTTTTAATTTAAGTGCCGTACATAGCCCGGAACCTAAATGAACCATTCCGGAAATTTCAAACCCAATGTAATGTTTAGGGTGAGCATAAGTTTCAAATATTTCTCTTAGGTCTTGTTCAGTTACTATCTCTTCCGTAGGTTTTTTCTTTACCAGTTCTATCTTGGTTTCTATGTCCATAAGATCAATCCGCTTAATCTAACTTTTTCAATCCACGCCACCAGTCATTTGAATTAGATGCTTTTAACTTTTCCATTAATAATCTTGCTGAATTGGATTTTAATCGTTTTTCTATATTGTTAAGCCAATCTTGAGCTTCTTTGTAACCTATCTCAAGATATTCCTTTGCCTGGATTGCACATTCTAGTTGGTCTGCATCCTTCAAAACTATTTTTTCTTTTTGGTTTAGGTCTTGGAAAGAGAGGATTTCTTTTCTAAGTTCTATGGGTAGTTTTGCGGTTTGTTCATCAATTACTTTTCTCTCGGTTTGTTCATCAACTTCTATATATCTTGCAGCCACTTTATGTAAATCCGTAATTCTTGTTTCTAGCATATCATGAAAGACCGCAGCTGAAGCGAGTTTGTGAGAATTTAAATTTTCCATTTTTGCAAGGAAGAATGCCACTATTGCCGTTCTGAAGCTATGTTCTGCAACTGATTCTGGGTCTTTTATCCCAATTACTTGCCAACCGCTCCTTTTCTGTCTTTTAAGCTGTCCTGATTCAAATAAATAGCTTATAACATTGTCCATGATTTAATTAGAAGAAAAAGGATAATTAAGTTATTCTTCCCCATACTGCTCAAAAAGAAGATCTGAAAAAGCATAAGATAGACTATCTTTTTCAAATAGCGAGTCTACGTCTGACCCTCTTAGCAAAGAAGTAGTAGCAAGATTTATTAGATGGCGTTCATTTTTCCAATCAAAAATAACATACGGAACATCTGATTTTGTTACTAAGACTTTGACGTTTTCAGCATCCAAAGAGCGCAGAAGAGAAGCACACAAAAGTGCCTTATCCATCAATTCTCCAGCTTTAAGCTGATCTACTTCTTCAAATGCAAGCCAGAATGTGAGCTTAAATTCAAAATTCTTTATGGTGCGCATATAGTCTAGTGCTTTTTGTAGAGCTGCTGGAAAATGATCAGGATATTTATAAGTTTCCGATACTAGCATGGTTCTTAGATTTTTTATGAAATCAGAATATGGCGAGATTCTTTGCCTTATTTCAGAAATCGAACGATTTTCTTTTTCTGATATGCTATCTTTGTAACGGTTAACAATTAGCATGTAGATTCTGAGTTTTGTCTCTAAATCGACATCTGACATAGAAGATATATAAATAAAAGAGAATAAGAAACTATCTTTTTGCTTAAAGAACCACACGTGATGAAATTTAAAATGTATATTTCAAATATAAAAATCGGAGTTATAGAAAAAGGGGGTAGATTTTTATGGCATGTCCAAGTTGTGGAAATATATACAAGCAATTAGTGCAATGTTATAAGTGCCAATCAATTGGATGTAAGAACTGCTGGAGCGCATTTTGTAAGAAATGCGGGCATAGCGATATAAGACCGCTTTAAAGGACTACCTAGTCAGTAAGATAATAATACTCTTTTTTCTCTTTTTGTTCTCGGTCTAGAGCAGAATCAGGTTTATTTATTCTCGGTCTGTTTGTGTCTTTATCTCTGCGCATAGTTATTTCTGCTACTGATAAAAATTTATTCATGCCATCTTTCTTATTCATTGGGGGGTGTGCAGAACCGCTGACCGAGCTTTCACCCTCAAAAACAATCAAACGATTTGAAATAGAATCTATAAATACGATATCATGATCAACTACGAATGCAGATTTTTTACTTTCGCTAATTACTTTTCTTAAAAGAGAGGCAAACGCAAATCTTTGCTCGATGTCTAGAAATGCTGAGGGCTCATCAAATAGATAGATATCAGCATCTCTGCTTAACGCTAACGTTAAAGCGACTCGTTGCAATTCGCCGCCACTTAGCTCGGTCAATTTTTTCTCCATTAGCATGTTTATTTTTAACATTCTTTTTGACTCTTCAAAAATTGATCCATCTAATTGTTGAGATGCGAACAACTCGCGTACTAATGTTTCTTCTGGATGTATATACTGGGGTTTATATGAGACTTTTAGTTTTATTTGTTCGCCGCTATCTGATTTTTCTGCTCCCGCAAGCATTTTTATGAATAATGATTTTCCCAGAGCATTTTTACCGACCAGACCAATAATTTCTCCCTCTCTTATTTGACCTGCATTGCTTGAGAAAGAAAATGAATCAAAAGTTTTTGAGAATTTGGAATAATCAATTTTTACTTTGGTCTTGGATTCCCCTTCGCTATGCTTGGAGAAATAGATTTCATGGTCTCTGAACCGTATATTCTCATCTTTTAGGAATCCAGTAATGTATTCGTTTATACCTGCGCGGACATTTTTTATTCCTGAAACTACTCCGTAAACGTTTTCATCACCGTAAAATAAGTAAACGTATGAACTAACATAGTCCAAAATCGTAAGATCATGCTCAACCAGCATTACATTTTTCTCTTCAGCCAAGTTTTTCAGAATAACAGCAACTCTTAAGCGTTCTTCAATATCTAGATAATTAGTGGGTTCATCGAAATAGTAGATGTCAGCATCTTTTGCATAAGAAGCTGCAATTGCAACTTTTTGTAGTTCTCCTCCGCTTAGTTGACCTATTTTTCTGCTTAGTATCTTTTCTATCCTGAATAACTTTGCGATCTGACTTATTTCTTTTGTAGTAATAGATTGGAGAAGCTCTTTTACGGTTCCTTTGAACGCCTCCCTTATTTTGTCCACATGTTGGGGCTTAAAACTTACTTTCAATTGTTTGCCGATTCCTTGAAGATGGCGTCTGGTTTCTATTGGGATTCTTTCATAGATTTCCTTTTCAGTTAGAGTTTTATCAAAAATTGCAAAATTTGGGATTAATTGTTTTGTCAAAACGCGGAGAGCAGTTGTTTTTCCAATTC
>JACPAS010000042.1 GCA_016180665.1 Microcaldota archaeon | reverse complement strand
TGCAAGTTTTCGCCCCAAGGGGGCGAAAAAGGAGGTGGTTGGGATGATTTGGTCGATAATACTTGGAATTATTTTCGCTTATTCACTGTCAAGAGTAGTAAGAGAAGCTAGATCTAAGTTTGGTGCTGGGATATTGCTCCTCTCAACAATTTCATTAATTTTTGTCGGAGTATTCACAGAGAACGAAGGAACACTTCATTATATTTTTTCAGTTGGATTCTTTTTTCTCTCAGCGATTGGGATTGCAGTAGTAGGATTAGAGTTAAGGGATTTAAGTTCAAAAGTTTATGCACTTGTTGTGATTTTGTTTGGGCTAACAACGTTACCAATATTAGAGCATATAGCGGTTTTATTATTTGGAGTTGGGTGTATTGAATGTGTTCTGAAAATAGAAGAATATAACTAGAGGGCAGAAATATGGAAATTTACGAAATAATTGGTTTAATCGCTGGGATTTGCACGACGTTTGCGTTTGTCCCGCAGATTCTAAAGAGCTGGAAAACGAAAAGCACTCGTGATTTATCGTGGGAATGGTTGTTTTTACTTATCCTTGGTGCAATGCTTTGGTTTATTTATGGAGTTATGATTTCTAGTTTGCCGGTGATTTTGGCAAATTTAGTGATGTTAGGCTTTGTAATTACATTGATTTATGTCAAGCATAGGTATGGTTAGTTCAGGGACGCATGTTTTAATACACTTTAACTCGAGCCTGTTTCAAATTGACTTGCTGGGCTCAGCCGGACTAGTCTAAGTTTATACCTTTAGACGTCCTTTACTTGTTGCTTCGCAACAAGGGTAGCCAGTGGTCTTCCAAATATTTTAATTTGCAACACACTAACACTTTAACTCAAGATAGGCAACATTTAAAAAGATAATTAACTAATATGTAAGAAAAAGGAGGGATACTTATGGGAATGAATGAAGATTTGGCACATAGGAGTGCAGTTAGATTTGGGGTTAGTGATGCTGGAATTAATGGTGCTGCAGCGCCATCTTGGGTTGCAAAGCCATCGACACCAACAGTTACAGCTGCACTAGGAGATATAGATTTAGTTTCCAAAAGAGAAGAAGAGAATATGAAAGTAGATAGAAAGTTGGCAACTGATATTGCAAACTTGGAAGAGACCAGAGATGCGGCCGGACATAGACTCGTATTTGCTCTTGAGAAGAGGTGTCTTGAAGGGAAATGTAGTAATGCAGAATTGGCTGGAATATCAGTAAATAGAGAATTTACAGATAGCACAAGAAAAGTTGCAATCAAAGCACTTGAAAGACTTGCCGTGGAAGGACTTAAATTGGCTTACAAAGAACTGATAAGAGTTATGGGACCAAAAAGACCAACTGCTCAAGCTCAAGAAGGGCGTTCTGCTAAGTTAACTAGATAGATTTTTTATTTATTTTTTGTGAATATTTTTTAGCCACCAACCTTTCAGAAATGATAAGGTTGGCATCTGGACTAAAAAGGCAATAGCAGGAATTAATGCATTTATCAATGGATTTGGAGCATTAATCATAATTAGGAAAAAAGCAGCTATAAGATAGGTTGCAACTGCAAGAATTACTCTTCTTGTTTTGGAAGTTTCCCACGCCTTATCAGCTTCAACACGGAGATTTCTTTCTTTTATTGATTCTATTTCTGATTTATCCATATAATAGATTTTTATTTAGTATGTTTAAATTCCTTATGATGAAGTCCGCTGGATTAATTAGATTAATCTTACCTTTACTTCTAATTCCATTAACGCTTTACGCGGTTCTTAATTTCGGGCATGAAGCAGGAAATTTAATTATTGGAGCAGCATTTTTAATTGGACTTTTAAAGTTCACTGAGAACCAGAATGAAAAGAGATTCATAATAGTTCTTGCGATATTTGCAATTCTTTTTGAGACTGCAAACGTAGCTTTAGGTCTGTATAAATATTTAAATGTCATTCAAGTACCAGTGTGGATTGGATTAGGCTGGGGTGTTTTGGGGATTTATCTTCTAAGAAATAAAGAGTTATTAGATCAGATTAAGGACAATGCTGCTTATGCATTTACAATCTTGGTTTACTTAGGAGTTTTGGTTTGGAGTGGAGTGCAAGTTACAAATTTAATCCCAGTACTTTTTGGAATTGCTGCGGTTTACGTTCTAAGGTTATCTTCAAAATTTCCGGCTTCATTTTATGCATTAGCAAGTTTTATGGGGATTTTAATCGAGTTTTCCGGTACAACTGTTGGAATTTGGACTTATTTCACTGAAACAGGTTCAATAATGCCACCCCCTTTGGCTTATTTGGGAATGGCATATGCATCAGTAATTGCTTTTGCTTTGTGGATCTCTAGACTTGAATGAAAAATAAAAATTTTAGAAAAGATATATTAATTTTTTCTGATTAGAGTCTGCATGAATCACAAGAACGACAATGGCAATGTAAACAGCAGTGAAGAAAAAAAAGAAAGTCCACCATGGGTTAAAGAGGAGAAGAAGCTCAAAATTCTTTTTGTATCTTTTGACGCGTTAATCGGAGATCTGGCTTGGCAGATAAAAAAGGAAGGGCACCAGGTAAAGTATCATATAATTAATAAAACTCAAAAAGATGTAGCTGATGGGTTTTTGGAAAAAGTTGAAAACTGGGAGAAAGAAGTGGAGTTGGCAGATCTGATTTTCTTCGACGATGTGGGATTTGGAGAGGAAGTGGAAAAACTTAGAAAAACAGGTAAGATAGTCATAGGCGGAAATACTTATACTGACAAGCTAGAATTAGACCGAGAATTTGGGCAGGATGAGTTAAAAGCAGTTGGAGTAAGCATAATTCCGAAATGGAACTTCACTGATTTTGATGATGCGATAAAATTCATCAAGGAAAAACCAGATAGGTATGTAATAAAGCCAAGTGGAATTGCACAGAATGAAAAGGAATTGCTTTTTGTGGGACAAGAAGAGGACGGACAAGATATTTTACAGATGCTTGAGAGGTATAAAAAAAACTGGGGGAAAAAGATAAAGGTCTTTCAATTGCAAAAATATGTTTCTGGAGTAGAAATTGCTGTTGGAGCATTCTTCAATGGAAAGGATTTTATTTATCCGATAAATGTAAATTTTGAGCACAAGAAAATGTTTCCAGGGGATATTGGGCCTTCTACTGGAGAGATGGGAACCCACATGTACTTTTCAAACAGGAGCCCTATTTTTGATGAGACACTAGGAAAGATGAAGGAAAAATTAGCTGCTTCTGGATATGTTGGTTATATTGATGTTAATTGCATTAGTAATGTAAGGGGTGTTTACCCTCTTGAGTTTACAGCAAGATTTGGATA
>JACPAS010000041.1 GCA_016180665.1 Microcaldota archaeon | reverse complement strand
TAAAGGAATTGAAGGAGAAACATCACGAACATAATAGGTTTTTTTCAATGATGGATTTTCAATCATCGCTCTTTGGGAACCGAGACCGAACGCTATTTTGTATTTTTCCGCTGCTGCGGCTAAGCCTCCATTGATTTTCTCTGCATCTGGATAACCTCCGGTCATTCCAGTAATAAGCAGTGGGGAAAAAAGTGTTTTGCCTAAAAATTTAGAACTCAAATCAATCTTCCCAAAATCAGCTTCCGGCAAAGAGTTGTGAACAAAATCAAACTCATCAAAACCAGATTTTTTTGAATATTGAACATCTTTTTTTAGAGTTATTTCTACGTGATCTTTTTTGCGCGATTCAGTTTTTTGTTTTTTCGAATCCATTTAAACCACATAGAAATCTAGTGAGCAAGAGGATACTTCTCCATGTAAATCTGGGTTTGGAGCACTGTCAGGAAAGGGAAGATAAATAGCGAATTAATTATAAGAGTTAGAAAAGATGCAATCGAAGATGGTAAGAGTGCAAATGAAACTAAACCAACTATCGAAAGTAAAGCAAATCCTAATAAAATCCAGTAGAGAACAAATAATCCTTTTCTTAATAACATTTGATATGATGCCCAAAGAGCATGCATTGTATCCATATTGTCAATAACTATTGCAGGTGCTACAAAAAAAGTAAGCAGGGAGAGGGCAAGAAGTAAGAGTGGAAAAAGTATTGATTGTAGAAGAATATCAAATGTCGCAAGCTGGAAAACGAATATTAACAAGGCTACTATAGTGAATACATAAAGTATTTTTGTGGCGTAATGAGTTAGACCAGAGAAAATCTCAGAAGAAATTGTTGTTTGGGTTCTTTTGGATTTTATTAATAGATTAATATTTACTAAAGAATCTGCAATTAGAAAGAGGGAGATTAGATAAGAAAATATTGTTATTGCAAGATTAAGCTGGGAAATGTCTGGAACGCTTCCAGTTCTTATAAAGACGCCGCCTAATGCCACGTAGGAAGGTGCTGCTACGAATATCGGAATTAAAAATGCAACTAATGCTGGAATGGAGAATAGGACAGTTAACGCTAGTCTTTTTGAATAGAATATCCAGGTATAATCCAGGACTTTTTTAAAACCTGCCATAGTAGAGTTAAAGAGGAGCGTATTTTTAAATATTCTTAGGCAGTATTAGTTTGTATCTACTTATTAGAATAAAATACGAGGTGAAAATATGGCATTTGAGAAAAAGGTGGCAATTGATTTTGTAAATGTTAAGTCTTCTATTATGAAATGTGATGGAATTTCAGAATTAACAATGACCGAACATTTCAAACTTTATAATGGCTATGTAAACAAATTTAATGAAGTGATGGAACAGGTTGAAGCATTAAGCAATGATGATGTAAAAGCGGGTCAGATTACTTATAGTAAAATAAGATCTTTGAAAACTGCTTTGGCTTTTGCTCTTGGAGGGGTTTTGAACCACGAGGTTTATTTCTTTAATTTGGGGGGGAACGGAGGCCACCCATCTGGAGAATTGATGGACCAGATTAAGAAAGATTTTGGCTCTTATGAAAGATTTGAGTTAGAATTTCGTGGAACTGCAATGGGTGCAAGAGGCTGGGCATTCTTGTGCTGGAGCCATGATTTGAAAAGATTAATTATTGCTATTGGAGATGACCAGTCTACTTTCCCAGTCTGGAATTCGCACTTGATTCTAGCTTGTGATGTGTATGAGCATGCTTATTATTTGGATTATAAAACTGCAAGGGCAGGTTATTTAGATACGTTCTTTAAGAATGTGGATTGGAAGGACGTTGAGAAGCGATTTGAAAGTTCAGTGAAACACTAGAGAGTACTAGACAGGGAAGAGGAAACTAATGGAACCAAGAAAATACAAGATTACAAAGATTAGTGTGAATGCTAGAGGCATAAAGTTATTCGAACTTGAACCAAATGATGGAGTTACACTAGAATTTAAACCAGGACAGTTTGTTAAAATTTTCAATAAACAAAAAACAGTTTTTAGGCCGTATTCTATTGCTTCAACTCAGAAAAACAAAAATCTCGAATTCTGCATTAAAGTAGGGCATGATGGAGTTTTCACTAAGTATTTAAATAAGCTTAAGGAAGGAGATGAGCTTTGGGTCGAGGGACCGACTGGGCATTTTGTTTATGATGGACAGAGCAACTGTGTTTTTATAGCTGGAGGGGCTGGAATTGCGCCAATAATTGCAATGATTAGATGTATCGTAAGTAACAAAATAAAAGGAAATTTTGTATTAGTTTACAGTAATAAAAGAATTGAAGATATTGCTTATTTTGATGAGTTGAATTTGATTATTGAGAAAAATAAGAATATAAAAGTAGTTTATACTCTGACACAGGAAGCCGGAACGTGGACTGGAGAGAAAGGAAGAATAAATAGTGAGATGATTAGAAGATATGTCAAAGAACCTGCAAAAAATAATTGGTTTATATGTGGGCCTGTTCAGATGATTATTACCTTAAAAGATGATATAGTACGTTTAGGAGTTAAGTCTGAATTAATAAAAGTTGAAGGGTGGGGGAAATAGGTAGTTATAAAAATCCTATTTTTCAATATTAGTCTACTAATTTATTGATTATTATTGTTTAACTCATGGGTTAGATTAATATGGACAAAACTATTGATGCAATTGTAGAAGGTGGAAAAGCAACACCAGGGCCACCATTGGCCCCCGCCTTAGCTCCTTTAGGGGTAAACATAGGACAGGTAGTTGCTAAAATAAATGAATCTACTAAGGACTTTTCTGGTATGAAGGTTCCAGTAAAAATAACTGTTAATACTAAAACCAAAACATTTGAAGTGGAAGTTGGAAGCCCCCCAACTGCAGAATTAATCAAAAAAGAGGCAAAAGTTGAAAAAGGATCTGGAACTAAGGATAGAGTAGGAAATCTTAGTATACAATCTGTTGTCAAAATAGCAAAACAGAAGAAAACTACCTCTTTGGGTAAAACAATTAAAGATATTGCAAAAGAGGTCGTCGGCAGCTGTGTCAGCATGGGAATAGCAGTTGAAGGAAAAGACCCTAGAGAAGTGGAAAAAGATATTGGAGCAAAAAAATACGATTCGGTTTTGACTGAATAACCCCTCGTACCAACATTTAAAAATATCAAATTAATAAGCTCTACTCATGAGAAAAGGCGTATTCTTACTACTTATAATTACTAGCCTTAATTTTGCATCGCTACTTTGGACTGTAAATACAGATGGCCCTGTTTCTACAAAACCAGTTCTGTTTGAAGGAAGTGCTATTGTTTCTTCTCAGGATGGTTATGTTTATTACG